>JBDNFD010000096.1:0-17575 GCA_041689995.1 Flavobacteriaceae bacterium
GATTCACAATTAAAGTGAAAGAGTTAATGAGTGAAAGAGTGAATGAGTTAATGAGAGAAAGAGTCAATGATTGAAGAAAAACGCCTCATCATTTAAACAATTAAACGCTTCACCAATTCACCGATTCACAATTAAAGTGAATCAGTTAATGAGTGGAAGAGGCAATGATCGAAGAAAAACGCCTCATCATTTAAACAATTAAACGCTTCACCAATTCACCGATTCACAATTAAAGTGAATGAGTTAATGAGAGAAAGAGTCAATGATTGAAGAAAAACGCTTCACCATTTTAAACAATTAAACGCTTCACCGATTCACCGATTCACAAACTCACAATTAAAGTGAAATAGTGAATGAGTTAATGAGAGAAAGAGGCAATGAGTTAATGAGTTAATGAGTGAAAGAGTGAAAGAGTTAATGAGAGAAAGAGTCAATGAGTGAAATAAAACGCTTCACCACTTAAACAATTAAACGTTTCACCAATTCACCGATTCACCAATTCACCGATCCACAATTAAAGTGAATAAGTGAATGAGTTAATGAGAGAAAGAGGCAATGAGTGAAGAAAACGCTTCACCACTTCACCAATTCACCAATTCACAAACTCACAATTAAAGTGAAATAGTGAAATAGTGAAAGAGTGAAAGAGTGAAAGAGTGAAAGAGTTAATGAGTTAATGAGTGAATGAGTTAATGAGAGAAAGAGTCAATGATTGAAGAAAAACGCTTCACCATTTTAAACAATTAAACGCTTCACCGATTCACCGATTCACAAGTGAAAGAGTGAATGAGTGAATGAGTTGATAAGTCAATGATTGAAGAAAAACGATTCACCATTTAAACAATTCACCGATTCACCAATTCACCAATTACCGCTTCACCATTTAAACAATTAAACGCTTCACCAATTCACCGATTCACCAATTCACAAATTCCCCAACCAACTACCTAAAAATAAAAGTTTTCTGCTCGCCATTGCTGTTCGCAAAAGTGATGCTGAGCGGGTATGTAGTGTCTCTATTTCGAATCGCTTGTTTCACTTCTTCCACATTATGTACCGGCTGTTTATTGATTTCGGTGATAATTATTCCCATCAAATTCTCAGCTTCCATGGTGGGATTCAGCGCCCGGCTTATTTTCACGCCATAAGCGGTCTTGGATTGAGCCAGCTCTTCTTTCGACGCATTTGTGATTTCCAAACCAATTTCCTGAATCGCAAATGATTTGTATTCGACTAAAGTTACCTTGGTTTCCTTTTGCTTGCCGTTTCGTAAGTAGGTGATATTTACCACATCTTTAGGGCGTTTGGTAGTAATATATCCTGTGAGGTCGGCGAATTTGGTGATTGACACCCCGTCGATTTTCAAAATAACATCGCCTTCTTTTAATCCTGCTTTTTTTGCGCCGCTATCGGCATCAACTCCGGCGACATAAAATCCTTGTGTAACCCCTAAATCAAAATTTTTGGCCAAAAAACTGTTCATCACGGTTCCGCTTACTCCTAAAATGGCTTGCTGCACATCGCCGTATTCTAGAATGTCTTCCACCACTTTTCGAACTGTGTTACTGGGAATGGCAAAAGAATAGCCGATATAGCTTCCAGTTTGGGAAGAGATCGCCGTATTGATACCAATGAGTTTTCCTTGTGAATCCACCAACGCGCCGCCACTGTTGCCAGCATTAATGGCCGCATCGGTTTGAAGGAAAGATTGGAAAACATGATCGTTTGGATCCAGATCCCTTGCTTTTGCACTAATGATTCCCGCGGTAACCGTGGAAGTTAGGTTAAACGGATTTCCAACCGCCAAAACCCATTGCCCAATTTTGGTGTTGTCCGAATTCCCAAAAGGAATGTAATTCAAATCTTCTGCGTCGATCTTCAGAAGTGCAAGATCGGTTTCCGCATCGGAACCAACTATTTTCGCTTCGTAGGTTTTATTGTTGTTCAAAGTAACCTGAATTTCGGCAGCTCCTTTAATAACGTGGTTGTTCGTCACAATATATCCATCGGGGGTTATGATTACGCCCGAACCCGTTCCTTGTAACATTTTCTCCTTTGGGCCGCCACCGTGGTAATATTCACTCAAGTTTCGTGGCTGTCGCGCGACGGTAACATTCATTACGTGCACCACGGCATGAACCGTTTTGTCCGCCGCTTCCGTAAAATCCATTCCTTCTGCCAAAGCATCATTGCTTAAACTCGTGGGAATAAAATTCGATACAGGATTCGGGGAAAGTCCGGGAATTGTGTCCGTGGGTTCAATAAATAATTTGTAACCTCCTATTGCGATGACCCCGCCCAAAATCGACGCCACCAATAATTTTGTCCAAGTTTTCATTTTCTATTTTGTTTTCATTATTTTTTAGCAGTACAATTTTACAAAAAGATGCCGTTATTTTCCGTTTTCGGTTTCACTTTAACCCGTATTTAACAGCAGTGTTTTTTTGATCTTTATCGTATATTTGCCCCGCTTGGAAAAGTTCTTTATGAAACTTACTTTTTATAAATATCAAGGAACGGGAAATGATTTTATCTTAATTGATAATCGTTCCTTATTGTTCAAAAAAGATGCCAAAAGCATTGAAAAACTTTGCGACAGGAAATTTGGAATAGGCGCGGACGGACTTATTCTTTTGGAAACTTCAAAAAACCCGAGTGATGATTTTTCAATGGTATATTTTAATGCGGATGGAAAGGAAAGTTCCATGTGTGGAAATGGTGGACGGTGTATTGCTGCCTTTGCCAAGAAATTGGGTTTGGTGGAAAAAGAAGCCAAATTTTCTGCGATTGATGGCGAACACCTTGCGGTCCTTGATGGTGAAACGATTCGTTTGAAAATGATGGATGTGAATGAAATAGAAGACCTTGGAAACGGTTATTTTCTGGATACTGGTTCGCCGCATCACGTTTTATTCACGGAAGAAGTCGGGTTGCTGAATGTGAAATCCGAAGGTGCGAAAATTCGATATTCCGAAAAGTATGGGGAAGAAGGAACGAACGTGAATTTCGTGCAGGGCAAAGAAGCTGTTTTTATCGTCAGAACCTATGAACGCGGCGTGGAAGATGAAACCTTGTCTTGTGGCACCGGAGCTGTCGCAGTGGCATTAGCGGTCTATTTTTCAGGAAAAACTTCTTTGAATAAAATAAACTTGGAAACCTTGGGTGGAAATCTTTCTGTGAATTTTGAAAAATCTGGGAAAGCTTATACAAATATTTGGTTGAATGGACCTGCGGAACAAGTCTTTAAAGGGGAAATAGAAGTTTGAAACCAACAGGAAAAAATATTCATTTAAGGGCCTTGGAACCGGAAGATCTCGATTTCCTTTTCAAGGTGGAAAATGATGAGCAATTTTGGGAAATTAGTGGCACGCAAACCCCATTTTCCAAACAAATTTTACGGGAATATTTACACAACGCCCATCGCGATATTTATGAGGTGAAACAATTGCGGATGGTCATTGCGCAGAAAGATGCACCGATTGGGCTGATCGATATTTTCGACTTCGATCCGAAAAATTTTCGGGCGGGACTTGGTATTTTGATTGCCGAGAAAGAAAATAGGGGGAAAGGTTATGGAAAAGAAGCCTTGGAACTGATTTGCAATTACTGTTTCGCACATCTGAATTTACATCAGGTTTATGCGAATGTTTCCGAAGAAAACCTTTTAAGCCAACAATTATTCGAGAATTTGAAATTTGATAAAGTAGGGGTGAAGAGAGATTGGAATTTCACACAGGGAAAATTTAACAATGTAATCTTATATCAATTGCTCGCCCATGTACATTAAAAAGATTTTATTGGCAATTTCCATTCTCGTCGCCATCGGATTTGGAATTTTCAGTTATTTCATCTATCAAACTATTTTTTCCCCCAATACTTCCTTTTCAGAACCGAGCAAAAATGTTTTTATCGAAACAGGTTCGGATTATGAAGGTGTGATTGAACAATTGCGCCCTCTTTTGAAAGATTTGTCGGCTTTCGATATTGTTGCCAAAAAGAAGAATTATCCTGCCTCAATTATGCCCGGGAAATTTGTGCTGAAAAAGGAAATGAACAACAACGAAATCGTCAACACCTTGCGCAGTAATAATGTGCCCGTCACCGTTATTTTTAACAATCAAGAGCGGTTAGAAAACTTGGCAGGCCGCATTGCGGAACAAATCGAGGCGGATAGTTTGGAATTGCTTCAAGCGATGAAAGACACGGTTTTTTTGGAAGAACATGGTTTTTCTCCAGATACTGCGCTTTCCATGTACCTTCCAAATAAATATGAATTTTATTGGAATACTTCCGCAACCGAATTCAGGAAGCGAATGTGGCAGGAATACAATAGGTTTTGGACGGATAATCGCTTGGGAAAAGCGGAAAAAATTGGTCTTTCGCCCGAAGAGGTAATTACCTTGGCAGCAATTGTTCAGAAAGAAACCGCAAAGGTGGAGGAGCGAAAACGTGTTGCAGGCGTTTATATGAACCGGATCAAAAATGCTTGGCCATTGCAAGCCGATCCGACCATAATTTACGCTATTAAAAGAAAGTCGCAAAATTTCGACACGATTATCAAACGGGTTTTGTACAACGATTTGGAAATAAAATCGCCGTATAATACTTATTTAAATCTGGGGCTTCCGCCAGGACCGATTACCATGCCCGATATTTCTTCCATCGAAGCGGTTTTGAATTATGAAAAACACGATTTTTATTATTTCGTGGCCGATGTCGAAAATTTTGGATATCATAAATTCGCAAAAACCTTGACGCAGCACAACAATAACAAAAATGAATACGTTCGGTGGTTGGCGCAGCACGATATTAATCGTTGAGGTATTGGAATTCGAAGGATATCCGTGGCTTCAGCCCAAAATAAAAAAGATTAAAAACCGTTTCAAGTTGCAGAAACAGCTATTATCGCTTTAATGATCAAACGGGGAACTCTAATTTTTATTTGCTTTTTTGGATATGTCGCGCAAGCTCAGATCGGCGGAAAATATACCTATCAGTTTCTCAACTTGGTGACTTCCCCACGTCAGGCGGCTTTGGGCGGAAAGAATATTACAACCTACGATTATGACCCAACTTCGGGTTTGTACAATCCTGCGAACATTAATTATCAGATGACGAACCAACTATCGGTTAATTATGTAAATTATTTGGCCGATGTCAATTTCGGTTCCGCGGCTTATGCTTTTCGTTCCGGCAGAAAAGAAAATGTTTTTCACACTGGCGTCACCTATATAAATTACGGGACTTTTGACGGATATGACGAACAAGGAAATGCGACCGGTGAGTTTAGTGGCGGGGAAGCAGCATTTTCTTTTGGATATGCGTTCAATATTCCGTGGACAGATTTTTATGTGGGCGCCAATGCGAAATTGATTTCCTCCAAATTGGAACAATATTCTTCCCTTGGTGGCGCCATGGATATTGGAGTCACCTATTATTATCCAAAGTGGGATTTGATTGTCACCGCCGTGGCGCGAAATGTGGGAACGCAATTCACTGCTTATGATGAGATTTATGAACCTTTGCCTTTGGAAATTGATTTGGGAATTTCGCAAGAATTGGAAATGGTCCCAATTCGTTGGCACGTAACCCTGGAAAATTTACAAAACTATAAATTGGCTTTTCGAAATAATGCAAGGGACGAAACCGATTTGTCGGGAAATGTCACAAAAGATGATCCCGGATTTTTCAACAATGTTCTGCGGCACACCATTTTAGGCGTGGAACTTTTCCCCGAAGGTGGCTTTAATTTGCGTTTCGGATATAATTTCCGAAGAAGCGAAGAACTGCGTATAATCGATCAGCGTTCATTTGCCGGATTAAGCGGCGGTATTTCCGTTAAATTCAACAAACTTCGCTTAAGTTATTCCTATATGCGTTTTAATAGCACCGGTGGCTCCAGCTTTTTCGGGCTGAACCTTAATATGGATTGAAGGATTCGAGAATATTCATCCATTTTAGGGCATAAAAAGACCTGATTTATTTATTTTTTCTGAACCTGATTTTCGCCCTTAAATTCAAATAACTCATCACCGGAACAACGACCAAGGTCAGGAAAGTAGCGAAAGTCAACCCAAAAATTACCGTCCACGCCAATGGTCCCCAAAAGATTACATTGTCTCCCCCGAAGAAAATTTTAGGGTGGTAATCGGTGAACAATCCGAAAAAATCGATGTTGAAACCAATTGCCAACGGAATCAATCCCAAAACTGTGGTGATAGCTGTGAGCAAAACCGGACGCAAACGCGATTTTCCACCTGCGATGATCAAATCAAAATATTGCTCTTTGGTCAGTAAATCATCCTCTTCCAGCCCGAGTTTTAATTTTTTTCGATCAATCAATATTTGGGTATAATCCACTAATACGATGGCGTTGTTCACCACAATTCCGGCCAGTGAAATAATTCCCATCATGGTCATAATAATGATGAAATCCATATGGAAAATCACCATTCCCAGAAAAACCCCGGAAAGACTCAGGAATACCGTGGTTAAAATAATCGCTGTTTTGGACATGGAATTGAACTGCATGACCAGAATCAACAAAATTCCACCGATGGCGATCAACAAGGCTTTCAGTAAAAAGGCCATGTTTTCAGCCTGTTTTTCTTGTTCACCGGTAAAAGTGAGTGAAATATCTTTGGGCAGATCATAGTTTTTCAGTTCTGTTTTGAGTTGTGCGACGATCGCGTTTCCGTTGTATCCCTCCAAAACGTTGGAATAGACAGTGATCACCCGTTTCATGTCTTTTCGTTTGATGGAACTGAAGGTAGCGGTTTGTTCTTTTGAAACCACGGAAGAAATCGGCACTTGTACCAATTCGCCCGTGTTTTGGTCTCGAAAAGTAATGGGTTGGTTGAACAAGGCACTTTCTTTGTAACGCAAATTATTGGCAAAACGAACGTTTATTTCGTAATCATCGTTGCCTTCTTTATAAGTGGAAACTTCTTCCCCATAAATTGAACGTCGCAAAGTACGCCCAACAGAGGCGGTGGAAACACCTAAACGACCTGCTTTTCTTCGATCGACGTGCACGTTTATTTCAGGTTTGGATTTGTTCACGTCTATTTTCAAACCTTCAATTCCGGGGATGTTCAAGTCTTGGATATAACTTCGTAAATCTTCGGCTTCGATCAGCATTTGTTCATAATCCTCTCCGCTCAATTCGATATTGATGGGATAACCCACCGGCGGACCGGCGGCGTCTTTTTCAACAATAATGGTTGCGCCCGGAAATCCTTTTACGGCTTCTCGAACTTCTGTTATTACTTGGCTACTGCTCACTCCACGTCGGTCTTGAAATTCGCGCATCGAAAGCGTGACTTTTCCTTTATGGGGCATTTCGTTTTGTTGTCCGCCATCAGTTTGCGGATTTCCGGCACCTTCGCCCACTTGGGAAATCATAGATTCCACCATAAAATTGTACCCATCTGCGTCTTCATACTTTTTGATCACATCTGCGATACGGCTTTCCACCTTTTTAGTGAGCGCATTTGTCTTTTCGATGGCGGTTCCCTGAGGATATTCGATATAAGTGATAACTTGTTTGGGTTCATTTTCAGGAAAAAACAAGACATTGGGTTGCACGATTCCGACCAAAACAAATGAAAGAATAAGCAGTCCCACTGTTCCAAAGAAAAATAAATAAGCTTTTCTTCCGCTAAGGGCATATTTTAAAAAACGGGAGTAATTTTTTTCTAATTTCCGAAGCGATTTATATTGAAAATAGCGTACCGCACCTGCCAGAAAATATTTGTATAACCACATTAAAATGATGGCGAGCAACAATAGGTTCCCCAGTCCGCGCAGTATTACCGAGGGAAGTAGAAATCCTGAAACGAGAAAAATGATTCCAAAAACACCAAAAATAATGCTCAACAGCTTCAGTCTTTTTTGGGTGAATTTTTTCTCTTTGGTTTTCATGTATTTTTTGGTCAGCATTGCATTGATCACCAGAGCAACAAAAAGCGAAGAACCTAAAACAATGGAAAGCGTGATGGGGAATACAATCATAAATTTTCCGATAGTTCCTGGCCATAAACCCAATGGGAAAAAAGCTGCCAAAGTGGTTGCAGTAGAAGCAATAATGGGCCAAGCAATTTCGCCCATTCCTTGTTTTGCGGCTTGTAAGGGCGGCATTCCTTCGCTCATTAATGAATAGACGTTGTCAACCACCACAATTCCGTTGTCCACCAGCATTCCCAAGCCCATCACCAAGGCGAAAAGCACCATGGTATTTAGCGTGAACCCCAAACTGGAAAGAATGATCAACGAAAGCAACATGGACAGCGGAATGGCAAATCCTACAAAAAGCGCGTTGCGGAAACCTAAGAAAAACATTAATACCGCAACCACTAAAACGACCCCGAAAATGATGTTGTTCACCAAGCCGTCCACTTGACTTTGTGTGGCTACCGATTGATCGTTGGTAATAGAAATGTGAAGTGATTCCGGAAGATAAGTTTCTTGTTTGGTTTTAACAATTTCCTTAATTTTTTGTACCGCTTCGATCATGTTTTTCCCCGCACGTTTTTTGATGTCGAGCATCACTACCGGCTGGCCGTATTCTCGCGCAAAAGTGCTGGCGTCTTTTTCCTGAAAATGAATATCGGCGATGTCTTTTAAAAAAACCACGCCGTGATCTTTTTTTACCACAATATTTCCCAACTCTTTCGGATCGTCAATTTCACCAATTATCCGAATGTTTTTTTGAATGCCGCTTTCGACGATGTTTCCACCAGAAATCGTGATATTTTCACTTTTTACGGCGTTGACAATATCATTGAAACTTACTTGCGAAGCCGTCATTTTATAAATGTTAACGGCAATTTCCACCTCTTTGTCTTCCGCGCCACGGATGGTAGCATCTTTTATTTCGGGTAATAATTCTATTTCATCTTGTAGATATTCGGCATAATCTTTCAATTGTTGGGTTGGGAAATTTCCGGTCAAATTGATGTTCAGAATAGGAAATTCTTCCGAAATATTCAAGTCGAAAACATTGGGTTCTACTTTTGCGCCACTATCCATGGTAGGCCAAGTGGTTTCGGCTTTTGCTTGGTCCACTTTGTCTTTTACCTGTTGTTTGGCCACCGGAACTTCTACGTCTTCTTCAAATTCGACGATAATTATGGAATAATCTTGCAAGGTTGTGGAGGTAATGTCTTTGACACCGCTAATGTCTTTGAACTCTTCTTCCAAAGGTTCGGTAATGAAGCGTTCAACGTCCACCGCGGAGTTTCCGGGATTCACGGAACTCACATAAATTTTTGTTTCGGATATTTCAGGAAAAGCCTCGCGTGGCATGTTGTAATAGGAAAGCAGTCCGCCAACGATAATGATGGCGATGATCACAAAAACCGTGGTGCTGTTGTCAATCGCCCAAGATGAAAGGCCGAAGCGTTTGTCGTTTTTTTGTTCCTTCATGGTTCTATGTTTCCCGATTAGTAGGTTTTCGGATTGGTCAATTTTATGTTCGATATGTAATTATTTCAATTCAGTGAGGAATCCACAATGCGGACTTTTTCTCCATCCCGAACCGTTCTTGCACCTTTGGTGATGAGTATTTGTCCGGGTTTCAATCCGTTGGTGATTTCTACTTTCCCTTGATAGTTTTTGCCAATTTCCACTACCATTTTTTTCGCGGTTCCCAGGGAATCGTTCTCCATTTCCAACACATACACAATTTTTTCGCCCATCGCATTTTCCCGAACAGTACTTTGCGGAACGATCAAGGTGTTTTTCGCTGTGTAATCGTTCAGTTTAATATTTGCGATCAAGTTGGGTTTCACCATACCATTATTGTTCGGAACGGCGATTTTTATCTCGAAACTACGGTTGTTCGGGTTGATGAAACTTGAAATTTCTTTTATTTCTCCTTTGAATTCTTTTCCGATGGAGCCCAATTCCACGAGCACTTCCGTTCCTTTTTCGATACTTCCCAAATAATTTTCGGGAACATCGGCGGTAACGTACATTTTGTTCAAATCGATCAAACGGAAAAGTTGGTTTGCGCCGGGAGAAACTACTTGGCCTTCGTCGGAAATTACTTGGTCAATAACGCCACTGAAAGGGGCGCGCACGGTGGTTTTTCCCAACTGGGATTGCAATTGTTGCACCGAACTTTTCATGGCTTCGTAATCAGATTTTGCTTGTAAAAGTTGAATTTCGGAACCGATTTCCTGCTCCCAAAGATTTTTTCGACGTTCAAAAGTGGTCTTTGCCAAAGCTGTTTTGGTTTCCAATTGGGCCAACTGACTGGAAAGTCCGCCATCGTCTATTTTTGCCAAGATTTGTCCTTTGGAAACCTGTTGTCCTTCTTGCACATAAATTTTTTCGAGCACGCCCGAAAATTCCGGATAAATAATAATATTCTGGTCGGTTTCCACATTTCCCTGAATTTCAATATAATGTTTGAAAAGTGTATTGGTCAATACTTCTGCCGAAACCAGCGCGCGATTATCGATGGTATCCAGCTTTTCGATCGCTTCGTCCAACAACGCAATTTTTTGTTTCAAGTCTTGCTGCTTTTCGTGCAGTTCGGATTTTTTGGCGCGTATTTGCGAAAGTTGACCGCTTTCGATCACGCTTTTCACGGTTTTTTCTTCCTTATTTCCGCAGGAAGATAGCATAATACTTGCTAAAAGGATGAGGTGTATTTTTTTCATGTTTTATGTTTTTGGAAAGATGTGGAGACGTAATGTTTGGCGTCGTTACTTGTCTATATCAATTTTTATTTTTGGGGTATTCAAAATAGTTTCGAGTGTTGCTTTGGTCGTGATAATTTGAAGCATCGCTTTCAACAAATCATCTTGGGAAGTATATAATTGGGTCTGGGCTTGCCGCAAATCGAAACTTGAGGAAAGGCCTTCGGTGAATTTCACCTGATTTTTGTGGGCGATGCGTTCCGCCAATTCCAAATTCTTTTTTGCGGTTTGGTAATTTTCGATGGCGAATTGGTAATTACTTTTCGCCGTGTTCGTTTGCAACCGGATTTGTTCCTGGGCTTGAATGAATTGGGTTTGTGCTTTGTCTAAAGCGATTTTTGCTTGTTGCGTTCTGGCATTCCGCTGCAGCGAACTGAAAATGGGAATGTTCAAACTGACGCCCCAAATCGAAGATTGGTACCATTCCTGTTCGGGTTTAAAGAAATCGAATTCATTGCTGTTTCCGCTGGTACCGTAATTGATAAAAGTTGTCAATGTGGGCAAGGCTTTGCTTTTTTCCAATTTCAATTCCAATTCCCGCTGTTGGGTCAGGTTTTCTGCTATTTGATAATCGATATTTTCCTCGATTTCCAATTTTTCGTCCGTCAATACCAAATTAATGTTTTCCTGGGTCAAAGTCTTTAAATCATCTTCGAGAAACACCGTATATTCCACGGGAATCCCCAACGCAAGGTTCAGAAGTTGTTTGGTTATTTCCAATATCCGTTCCGAATTGTGCAATTGGTTTTCAACTTGTGATAAGGTGATTTGCAATTGCTCCACATTTTCAAGTTCGGTGAACCCGTTTTCATATATTTTCTGGGTTTCGCTCACATTTTCTTCCAAAAGGGACTTGTTTTTTTTCAAGATTTCCACACTTTCCTTGGCCAACAAAACGTTTCCATAAGCTTCAATCACATTTTTCCGGACTTCGAGGGCGGTTTTTTCGGCGGCGTTTTCTGAATATTCCAAAAAAGTTTTGGCGGCTTGCAAAGCAACCAGATAAGAACCGTCGAATAAAATTTGGGTGGCGGTGGCCGTGGCGCTCATTTGTTGTTTGGTGCCAAATATTACGGGGACGAATGTGCCGGGAGCACCTCCAATAAATTCCCCGGGAATCAATTGCACCGGTTGTTTCAGCATATTCGTATAATCAATATCGGCGCTGATTTGTGGCAGTCCGCGCGCGGTGGTTTCCCATTTCTTTTTGATGGCCGACAGAATATCGCGCCGCGCATTGATGGCGGAATAACTGCTGTCCAAAGCAAATTCCACGGCCTCGTCCATCGTAAAACTATAGGAGCGTTTTTCTTGTGCTTTTAAACCAAAATAGCTCAGAAAAAGGAAGAAAAGCAATAAGGTATATTTCATAAGGTTTTTAGGGTTTATCGCAAAATCGGTTTGTCGAATATTTTGTTTCTTTTTCTAATTTTCATGAATCAATTGCCCCGAGGCTTCGGGGCCGCTGCCTACTGCACACTTTTTTCCTGAATGATTTCGTTCAATTTTTCAAGTCCTTTCGGCGTCACGATTCCACGCAAGTGGTAGCTTAAAAATTCTTCATGAATTTCTTTGGTGGAAAATTTCGGCTTTGGAAAAATCGTTTCATCCTTTATTCCGTTCATTCCAAGAAAATAAATTCGGGTCACAAAATCCAAATTTAAATTGTCTCGATAAAGATTTTTTGCGATTCCCTTTTGAAGGTTTTGCGACATGCATTCTTGCATTTTCTGGAGTTGTTTCTGTTTGATGTTGTTGAAAATATCAGGGTAATATTTTTGCAGTTGAAAAATGGGCGATGCTTTTTCTCCTTTTAACCGGCCCAAAACAAATTTTTTGATGACATACATTTCCTCGATCGGATCTTTGTCCTTTTTTCTAATTTCATCAATTCCCTGTGAAATGATTTCATATAAATAATCTGAAACCGCAGCCACCAAAGAGATTTTTGTACTATAATGCTCATAAATTGTTTTCTTTGAAATGCCCAAATTCGTGGCGATATCGTCCATGGTCACACTTTTGAATCCGTGGCGCAAAAATAAGTCTGTTGCTTTGTGTAAAATTTTCTCCTTCATGTTTCTCCTTTTTCTCTCTTTTGAAAATCGGGGCAAATATAAAATAGGAAACTTTAAAAACAAAAATAGTTTCTAAAGTTTTTTTCTAACATCTTCGGGATAACCTGCAACACATCATCTATCCGCAAATTCACTTATTCACCAAATCAAATAAAAAAATTATCTTTGTACAAAATCAATAACTTATGGCTTATATTGTAGAAATAGATGCGCGGAGCAAAGCCGCCAAGAAATTTTTGGAGTACGTCAAAACACTTTCTTTTGCCAAGGTGAAAGAAGAAAGCCCTTATAATCCTGAATTTGTAAAAATGATAAAAAAATCCGCGGCAAGTAAAAAGCGGTATGAAGTTAATCCAGATGATGTATGGGGAAGTTTAGGGTTGAAATAACGGACAAAGCGAAGGTGGATATTGAAAAACACTATAGGTCTGGAAATAAGGCATCTATTAAAAAATTAGAAAAAATACTCATTGAGCTATCTATCCATCCCGAAGCAGGAACCGGTAGACCTGAACGACTTAAACATAATCTTTCCGATTATTGGTCCAGGTGCATCAATCATAAGGATCGGATGATTTATTCAATCGACAATGACAAAGTCGTGGTGGAGGTGATATCCGCCATGGATCACTACTTTGATAATTAAAATCCTTTTCCACTTTCATATTTTACATTTTTCGGTTTTACATTTTAAGTTAAATTGGTGAATTGTGGAACTGTTAATTGGTGAATTAGGGAATAGACTCTCGTCAGATCGAATAGACTCTCGTCAGATCGAGTGTTTTTCTTTTTTTGAAATAAAAAGAAAAATATATCGAGATCTCAAAATTCAAATAACTTCTAACTCATAACTCCCGCCTCATAACTGCTTTATTTCCCAAATAAAAATTACTTTAGCGCAAAAATTGACACAAATGCAAAAAATGCAGCTCTATAAGGACGAATTTTTAGCGTTCATGGAAGAAAAAGTCCGGATGAAAGAACCGGAAAACCTATACGGTCCAATCTTGTATATGTTGCAGCTTGGAGGGAAACGCATGCGCCCGATTCTTGTGCTGCTATCGACCGAAATTTTTGGCGGTTCCTACAAAAATGCTTTGCAAGCTGCTTTGGCCATAGAAATGTTTCACAACTTTTCGCTTATTCACGACGATATTATGGATGATGCGCCGATGCGCCGTGGAAAAACTTCAGTTCACGAAAAATGGGATTTGAACACCGCCATCCTTTCCGGTGACGCCATGCTGATTATCGCCTATAAATTATTTGAGGATTATGAAAAGGAAACATTTGTAAAATTGGCGCAATTGTTCACTGAAACCGCCATCAAAGTTTGTGAAGGCCAACAATATGATGTCGATTTTGAAATTAGTGATGATGTTGGTGTGGATAAATACCTGCAAATGGTCGAATACAAAACCGCGGTTTTGTTGGCTGCAGCACTTAAAATGGGAGCCATTATAGCAAATGCTTCCAAAGAAAACACCGAAAATATCTATGAATTCGGCCGTTTGCTGGGTATTGGCTTTCAGTTGCAGGACGATTATCTCGATGTTTTTGGTGATCCGAAATCATTTGGAAAACAAATTGGTGGTGATATTATCGAAAATAAAAAAACCTTTTTGTATTTGACAGCCATGGAGCGCTCTACGAAAAAGGAAGCGAAACAATTACTTCATTTATATGATTTGGCACCAAATGATCCCTCGGAAAAAATTGTGGCCATCAGAACTATTTTTGAAGAAAGCGGTGCCGCCAAACACACCCAAAAAGAAATTCAAAAATATACAAAGATGGCTTTTGAAGTACTCGATAAAATCGCCATCGGACCAGATTATAAAGAAATTTTGAAAAGCTTCGGCGAAGATTTAATGAACCGAAAAATGTGAAATACCGAAAAATTTCATTTGTGAACAACCAAAGGTAGGAAAAAACGGTGCTAAGCTGTTTTATGGACAGTGATGTGGCTCCGATTGGGTTTCAAAAAATTCCTGCGAGGTTTTAAAAACCTTGTAGGTATAATGAAAAGAGTCGATGACAAAATTTTTAAGTTCCGCTATTCAATAAAACAGCAAAGAAATACGTTTAAAAACCAAATAATTAAATCTGGGTGGAATTTTAACCTCTTTCTTAAGAAGCTATTCACATATTTTCACTAATTTTCCGCCCCAAAACGCAGACCCAAATGAAACCGAAAATACTGAAATATTTGTTTCTTTTTATTTTTTCCTTAGGCTTTGTCACAGGTTACGCCCAAGAAGATGATTTCAAGCAACGACGTTATAGACCGGCGCAAGCTGATTTCCAAAAATTTGTGAAAGAAGCCTATGGCGATAAAGCGAACGAGCTTGTTTTTGATAGGCCCAGTCGCTTGAAAACTCTTAAGAACTTATTTGCAAACAGCTTTATTTTTGTAGAAAATTCGCAAACCGCCGGTGTTCCCGAATACTTTCCCGAATTATCCATGATTCCATTGATGAGTACCTATAATCCATCGTTGACCCGCACAACTTTCAACCCGGCTACTTTCAATCCTTTTAAATATGAATTTAATTTTTATTCCAAGGAAAGGCAATTTTTCCATGTGGATGGAACGAATTACTATATAATTATTGAACCTTTTGTAATTAGAAATTAAGCTGTTCTTTCAAAGAAAATCGTCATTGATATGAAAAAGATATACCTCCTTATTTTATTGCTTTTCCCGCTCTTGTCCTTTTCCCAGGATTTGTTCATGCAAGACGGCACCTTCAACCAATGTGCGGGAAATTTTTACGACAGTGGCGGTCCTGACGGTGCTTATGCCGAACAGTCATTTGTGTTGACTTTATGCCCAGATTCAGATATGAGGGTTTCTGTGGAATTTACCGACTTTTTGTTGTTCTCGGGTGATTTTTTATATGTATATGATGGCGATTCTGTCGCCGCTCCTCAAATTGGCGTTTATTCGGCGGGAATGGATGAAAACACTTTGGGCACAATTATAGCCGGAGATCAGAATCCAACCGGCTGCTTGACTTTTCAATTTTTGGCCGATGGTTCTGGCCCACCACTTCCTTCATTAGGTTGGGCAGCAGAAATTACCTGTGTTCCTCCTTGCCAAACGATTGCGCCTGCAATGACGCTTTTTCCATCTACCTTCGATGCTGGGGTTTACACGGTTTTCTTTAGTGATGAAATTACTTTTGATGCTTCTGGTACTACCTTTGAAACTGATGGAACCGACGCAACCTACTCTTGGGACTTTGGAAATGGAAATACAGCTACGGGGATTTCCGCCACCAACTATTTTACGGCTTTGGGCACTTATACGGTTACGCTAACCGTCGTGGATCAAAATGATTGTACAGCGGTCTTTACGCAAACCGTGGAAGTGGTTTTAAATGACGGCGCTCCAGGTCCTGGTTGTCCAAATGTTATTGCTACCACCAATCTGGAAATAAATGGAGATGGAAGCTACACAATTCCTTGTGATGAAGATTCCGTAACTTTAACTGCTAATTATCTCGATATCGGTGAAACGACAACTTATACCGTGGAATCCATCCCTTTTGCACCTCCTTTTCCTTTTACGGGCGGAACAGGTACCAATTTAACCGAAGATGATATTTGGTCTTCCATTGTTCCCTTGGGTTTTGATTTTTGTTTTTATGGGAATACGTACAGCAATGTTTTAATTGGTACAAATGGAACGATAACATTTGATATTCAAGGAATTGTTCCTGGAGGCAAATATAGTCCGGGAGGTAGCGGTTATTCTTTTAATGAAACGATTCCATCAGGAAATGAATATGGACCTCCTTATGTAAATTCTATTTTTGGGGTTTTGCAAGATTCTGATCCTACTTATGGCAATGATTATTATGATGATTACAGTATTAATTATCAAATTATAGGCGACTATCCATGCCGAACTTTGGTTTTTAATTTGTATAAATTGGCATTATATAGTTGCGGAACGAGCGAAGGGCCACAAACCAGTCAAATTGTTCTTTATGAAACCACCAATGTTATTGAAGTATATGTGAAGGACAGAACTTCGTGTGTTACATTTAATAGTGGCTCTGGTCTCATTGGAGTTCAGAATAAGAATGGTTCGCAAGCCGTAACACCTCTTGGAAGAAATACCGGAACTTGGGAAGCACATAATGAAGCTTGGCGCTTTGTCCCTGATGGGCCTTCTGTGGTTAGTTTAAAATGGTATGATGCTGTTGGAAACGTAATTAGCACAGATAATACAATTACCGTAACACCAACGCCAGATACCGATTATACTACGTATATGGCAGAAACGACATTTATTAATTGTAACGGAGATACGATCATTACAACAGATACGGTTTCTGTGAACAGTGAAATTCCATATACCGCTGATATTGGCGATGATGTTGCAACATGCGATGAAGCAACTTTGGAAGTAACTGTCGATAGTGATGATGAAGTTGATAGTTATTTATGGTATGAAGATGGTGTAATTATGTTTGGAGAAATAGGGCCATCTATAACAGTCACAAATCCGGGTGTTGGAAATAACGTTGTTGAATATACTGTTGAAACAGTAATTGGAACTTGTTCTGCTTCAGATTCAGTAATTGTAAATTTTTATGAATTTCCGACCGCTAATCCAGCTGAAACTGTATATGGCTGCGACACCGACGGCGATCCCACGACCTTACCCGATTTTGATCTGACCCAAAACGACGATGACGTGTTGGGAACACAAGACCCCACACAATTCACCATCACTTATTATACATTGGAAGCCGATGCCGAAGCCGGAGTGGACGGAAC
>JBDNFD010000097.1:0-13233 GCA_041689995.1 Flavobacteriaceae bacterium
GAGTATTTTCAAAAAAATCTCGAGTTTTATTAGAACCAATACAAGAGGGGGCTTACTTTTATGTTTTCAAAATATCACAACGCTTTTATTGACTTTCAAGCCCATAATTCCGTACTTTCGATTTTTATCGGACAACAATAAATTTTTATATATATATTTGTAAACTTTTAATCCTAAAATCTATTTATCATGAAAAAGAAAATTCAACCTTTTATGTTCCTTGCTGTATTATTGTTCATTGCAAGTTGTAGTTCAGAAGATATGAACAAAACGGATTTGGTCAATTCCAAAAAAGTTGAGCCGAAAGCAAAAATATTTTCCCAAGAAAATCTTGTAAATCGTTTTGAAGAAAAGAAAATCGTTGCGGCTAAAGTCGAATGTGAAGGAGAATGTGGCTGTGCAATGACTATTCATTTGCCAACACAGACTGGACAATGTGGATGTGATGATTGCACATTAGTGATCACCTATAGGGATGCAAATGGTAATATAATAAATGACTTTACAAATAAGGATAATATCATTGGTTCCGTATTTGATCTTGACTTATTTAAAAAATCAAGTAAAGATATGGTTAGTTATCTTTTTGATCATTATAACATAGAAAAAATAAATTATGAAGGAATTGAATTCTATGTACAAGAAAATTCAATAGGAATTCGGTATGAATTTAGAGATTTGGAGAACAATTTACAAACGGTACTATATATTCAACACAATAATACAAATATGAATGGCAATAAAATAGCTCCCATAACTTACAGAGTGGAATGTGATGGTCCATGTGGATGTAAAGAAAGGTGGAATTTTCCGAAAGGAACCGCTGAATGTTCTTGTAATGATTGTACCATGACAGTAGAAGTCCTTGATTGACCTGCTTGGTCAATCAGATACAACAACAAAACCTCTATCCACTAAGTTTTGCACCCTAAAAGGTTTTTTGAAAATCTTTTAGGGTTTTGTGTATAGGAAAACCAACTTGATATTTTATCGCCGACCCAAATTCCAAATTTTACCAAAGCGAGAACTTCACAAAAATTCTTCAATTTGTGCAAACGCATCCACGAACTTGTACCATGAAAGAAAAGAAAACCCGAAAAGGATTGCGCTTATTATTAATTTTTGAAAAAACAGGTTCGGTGGGAAAGGCGTTGCAACTTTTGGAGCCTTTAGATTTTCAAAAAAGTTGATAGTATTTAAAATTTAATGTATTTTAAGAATAATTCGGGCTATACTTGGACAATATTTTGACCGAATGTTAATTTTACATTGCAACGTGTGATTTTCTTCCAGATTAATTATTTTTACATAATTTTATTATAAATAAATTACGCAAATCCATGTATTGGATTGTATGATTTTAAGAAAATCAACAATGTCCTCCAAAAAGTTGATCTTTTACTTTTTTTTCTTAGCCTGTAGCGCTAGTTTTTCACAAACTGTTACGGTAGATGCCGACTTGTTTTCCCCGCCCGAACTCGTTGATGTTTTGCTGCAAAACTCATGTTTGGATATTTCCAATATTACGATCTCTTCCAATCAATCGGTTGCTTATTTCAATAATCAAGGCGGTTCTTTTCCTATTTCCGACGGAATTATTATTCGAAGCGGTGTGGCAGAATTTTCAGAAGGAAGTTATTCCGGTCAGAATATGAGCAGTCAACTTAATGATGAAAGCGATCCGTTTTTGGAACAGTTGAATATTGGTACTGGGCAATCCCCCGTAATTACCGATGTTGCTTCCTTGCAATTTGAATTTATTCCCCTTTCCAATAATTTTAGTTTTGACTTTCTGTTCGCCTCCAATGAATATGGGGAATGGCAATGTATTTCTAGTGATATATTTGCGTTTTTACTAACCGATCTTACTACCGGAGCCACCACAAATTTGGCAATCCTTCCGGGAACTGGGGAATCGGTTTCAGTAAGAAATATAAAAGATACAGCTTATAATTCGTCTTGCCAATCAGACAATGCTCAATTATTTTCCACTTATAATGTTGATGACCCGGCGGGATCCACTATAAATATGAGGGGAAGAACCGTGATAATGAACGCATCTTCCGAGGTGATTGTGGGAAATCCATATCAAATCCGGCTAGTGATCGGGGATTCTCAAGATGCGCTTTATGATTCTGCTATTTTTTTGGAAGCGGGAAGTTTTTCAACAAGTTTGAATTTAGGGGAAGATCGCATGATTTGTGAGGGCGATGTGCAAAGCATCGAAACCAATTTGGATCCCGATGTTTATCTGCACACGTGGTTCAAGGATGACGTAATTATTCCAGGAGAAACGGGAAACTCCATCACTATCACAGAACCAGGTGTTTATTCCGCTTCGGTATTAAAAGTAAATACCACCTGTGTGTTTACGGACGAAGTGGTTGTCTCGGATTTAATGGTGGATACACCTCCCAATCTTGTCGTTTGCGACACTGGCGGAGAAAATGAATTTTTCGATCTAACAAATCTCGGCCCTTCAGATTTGGGACTTGATGATGTGGTTTATGATTTGGTTTATTATGCTTCTTTTGATGATATTCTTGCTGAAAATCCAATTCCGATCGCCGATTTGAACAATTATGAAGGTTCGGATGGCGAGACGATTTATATTAAAATCCGGAATGCTCAAACTGGCAATATGTGCAGTGCTTTTTATTTATTCAATTTGATGGTCAGTTCCATGCCAAGTGCAACCACACCAGATAATTTGGAAATCTGTAAAACTGCCAACAACATAACGGATTTGACCCAGGTTATTCCCCAAATTTTGAATGGTCAAAACCTCGATGATTTCAATTTCAATTTTTTTCTTTCACAAACGGAAGCGGAATTGTCTATGAATGTAATCGAAAATCCCCAAGCTTTTTCTGTTCCAAGCGATTCTTCTCCGATGACAATTTGGGTAAGAATGGAAGATGCCCAAAATTCGGGTTGCTTTGATATTGTTAATTTTGAGGTGATTATTCATGAAAAACCATTGGTGGATAGCCTCCCTTATATCGTGGAATGCGTTTCCTACGTGCTCCCGCCACTTGTGAATGGGAATTATTTTACGCAACCACAGGGTGGTGGAATTGGTTTGTTTGCCGGAGATGTGATAGAAGAATCTGGACTCTATTTTATTTTTAGCGGGCCTGACGAATTTGGATGTACCAACCAAACAAGTTTTGAAGTTTTTTTGGCTGCGGATTATAATATTTCTGGTCCCTTTTGCGGGGAATTTATAGTCCCGGTGGTTCCTCTTGGAGCATTTTTTACCAGTTCTGGCGGTGCTCTCGGTGGTGGCGTCTTAATTCTTCCTGGAACTTTATTGACCGGTAGTCAAACAATTTATTATTATGCCGAAATGGGTGGTGAAATTTGCCGTGACGAATCTTTCGATATTGTCATCATCAATTTGCCAACGATCGACGATCCGGCCGATGTGATTACATGTGATCAATATATTCTTCCTCCCTTGACCGCGGGGAACTATTTTACCGAATCTGGCGGAACTGGGCTTCAACTGAATCCGGGGGACATAATCACAACTTCGCAAAATGTTTATATATTCATAAACGACAATGTTTGTACGAACCAAACTGATTTTCATATCTTCATTATTCCTGAATTTTCGGATATAGAAGCATGTGGAAGTTATCAATTACCACTCTTGGAAGTTGGGGGTTATTTTACCGAACCGATGGGCGCCGGCGAACAAATTCCCGAAGGAACGATACTCGATTCGAGCCAAACACTTTATTTTTATGTGCAAACCACCACCGAACCAAATTGTACAGACAACCTTTCCTTTCATATTGAAGTCTCTCAAACGGAGGTGGATCAATTAGACGATGTTTTATTGTGCGAAGGAGAGGTTTATGAACTGCCGTCGCTGGTGAATGGAACTTATTTCACTGGAACGTTGGGCTCCGGAAATCAATTACTCCCTGGAGATTTTATTGAAACCTCACAAACCCTCTATATTTACAATAGCTCTGGAAATTGTGCTGAAGAAACCAGTTTTTTTGTGGAAATAAGACCGCTTCCTCAAGTCGATCATTTCACGGATATCCACATTTGTGGAGCATATCAACTGCCGGTACTGGAAAATGGTGCCTATTATACGGAACCTGGTGGAAATGGAGAGCAACTTTCTGCTGGAACAATTATAAATTCTGATCAGACAATTTATATTTATAATGCGTACGATGATTTTTCATCATGTTATAGTGAGGATGAATTCAACATTTATTTTGATGGAATAGATGTGGGCACTTTTGAAGATCTTTCAGAATGTGACGAATATATTTTGCCCAATTTAGCACTTGGCAATTATTTCACGGAAACTAACGGTGAAGGCGATCAACTTTTTGCCGGCGACGCCATTGCTTCCGATCAGGAAATATTTATTTATGCCGAAAATGGCGAACGCTTCGTCTGTACCAGTGAGGCGAGCTTTTTTGTGAATATTTCCAACTCGCCTGAATTAGAATTCTTTCCCAATGTTGAAAGTTGTGGAAATTATACTTTGCCCGATTTATCGCAACAGTTTTACAATGTCGCTTATTACTGGGAACCAAATGGCCAAAACGAAATTATTGATCCTTTTTTCCCGGAACCAGGAACCTATACCATTTATGTCTATGCGACTGCTTTTGACAATATAAATTGCTTTGACGAAACCCAATTCACCTTAACTATTTATCCGCTGTTGGATTTAGAAATTGATGTTGGTTTTCTTTGTAAAAACCTACAAACTGGGGAAGTTGAAACGCCAGCATATCTAGACTCGGAATTAGACCCTTCAGAATTTACCGTAAATTGGTATTTTCACGATAATTTGGTTCATACCGGACAAACTTTCGAAGTATTTGAACCTGGAACCTATTCCGTGGAAACCATCAAACTATATCCTGAAACCGGATCAGAATGTAATTATGCGCCCACCACGGTTGATGTCCAGGAACTGGCCACGGCGATTGCCTCGGTTGTAGTTTCCGAAGCCTTTTCTGAAATTTCCGTTATTACGGTGAACATAGAAGATGGCATCGGGGCTTATGAATATCAGTTGGATGATGGACCATTTCAATATGGTAATGAATTTTATGACGTGGAATCCGGCTTCCATTTGGTGACCATTCGTGGGGTTTATGGAAATTGTGGCGAAACTGTTTTAGAAGTGGAAGTGATAAAATATCCGAAATTTTTTACACCGAATCACGATGGGCATAACGACACTTGGAATATCCGGGATTTAAATAAACATCCGGAAGCGAAAATCTATATTTTCGATCGTTATGGGAAACTTTTGACCGCCATTTCCCCAAACGCGGAAGGTTGGGACGGTTTATATAATGGAAGACCAATGCCGTCAGATGATTATTGGTTCCGAGTGGAATTTGTGCAAAATGGCAAACCGAGGATTTTTAAATCACACTTTAGTTTGATGCGCTATTAATTTCAGAAAGTATCACCAATCAAATTTGTAGGTGACCCCGCCCATAATTTGGGTTCCCAATACCTGGAAATTGTTCCAACGTTCATAATTTTCACCCAACAAATTGTTGCCTTTTAAGAATGCAGATAGCTGGTCATTGAATTGATAACCCACTTCCAAATTCACATCGAAGTAGCTTTCCAAAGTAATAGTGGAAGGCGCTACGATTCCGCTACGCATAGTTTCAAGTTCTTTTCGCTCGCCAACAAAAAATAAATCTGCTCCAACGGACCATTTTTCGGCGATTTGGTAGTTTCCGTTCAAGGAAGCTTTTAGCTCGGGTAAATTCCATGCTTCCTGCTGTTTATCAGTCTCATAACTGAAATAGGAAGCGTTCAATCGCAATCGGAAATCCTCGTTCACGGCTGCGCTCAATTCCCCATGTATTCCCATAGTAATTAAATCATCATAAACAATTCTGAAGGAATTCCCATGTTGGTAATTTTCATCCGTTCCTATAATAATGGGATTACTAAGGAAAAAAGCTTTGTTTTCATCTTTTCCGTAGGATGCTTTGAAATTATACCCGACATTTTCGGTGAATTTTCCCATCGCCCCCAAATAGGCGTTGA
This sequence comes from Flavobacteriaceae bacterium, assembly GCA_041689995.1. Classification (GTDB taxonomy): domain Bacteria; phylum Bacteroidota; class Bacteroidia; order Flavobacteriales; family Flavobacteriaceae; genus DASSWG01. Next base: position 6,055 of record JBDNFD010000097.1, read on the forward strand.
AAACATGACTGGTGGGGGAAATAAATAGAGTCGGGGAAACAAAAGGATTTTCATGAGCGAAACCGTAATACGTATTTTGCTCCAATCCGCCATCGACTCCAGCATAAGGAACAAAATAACCATCGGCGAACTGGTAACTGGCTTTCACTTTTGGATAAATGAAAAAATCACTATCATCATTCTCCATATCCATTGCATATACCACTTCCGCGCCCAGATCTAAGCTAAAATCCTCGGCGTTCATGGTTAGGGACGGATGGGCGCCAACGTTTAAATTTCTGTATTTTAGTTTTTGATCAAAATTGAAATTCCGTTCAAAACTTCCGCCAACATAATCGGCAAACAAATTCAAAGAGATATTCTGATCACCAACGGGAATACTCATTTCCGGTGCGAAACGCAGATGATTTTCCCCACTGCCATATGCATCGCCGAATCGGCGATAGGTCAGTTCCGCTTTATCAAAGAGTCCGTCGTAATATTCAATATTTCCACCGAGGGAAACGCTGTAATAACTTTGTTGTGGATCAATCATATTTACAGCAGATGGCGCCATGAATTTTTCGATACCATACCAATTTGTTAGTTGGTGTTCAGCATCAAAATTCAATCCCCAAGAATAATATTGATCATTGGAGGAAAAATTTACCCCAAGTTTGGTATCATAATATTTGTTGTCCAAAAGCACATCGTCAATTCCGCCCTGGGTAGAATTGTGGGTCAGGGAAAGCGAAATATTTTGAAAATCGTTCAATTGTAAATTGCTGTACAATTCACCGAGAATACTCGTATAATTTCCGAAACCCAGCACCGCATAATTATCATATAAAAACTGGCTTGGCCCGGTTTTCACCGTCGCTGCTTTTCCTTTTTCTGGTACGAATGTCGATGCAACCGGAACGGCCACCATAGAATATTCGGGTTGTATTTTGGCGTTCGTCAACGAATCGTCAAGCGCGGGAATTTGCTTTATTTTGGAAGCATCGCTCAAGGTTGGCGAATAAGGTTTGATGATAATCATATGTTCCGTTGGGAGCGGGTTGTCCTGCGCATAAAGGAAACCCGTGCTTAGAATAAACAATGCCGCAATTCCATTTTTAATTGAAAAACTCATATAAAAAGCTTTTGATATTTTCTCCGTATTTCAGGATGGGGTTAATTAATTTCCGCCGGTTTCAACGGAAGAATTTGTTTGTGCCTCGATTTCTTTAATGCGCGCCAATTCTGTTTGCGCCTCTTTGACCACTTCGGGATAATCGCTAAAATTTTTAATAGTCGTGTCCAAAATATAGGTCGCTTGGTACGCATCGCCCAGATCATAAAAATTCAGGGCCATCAGCACTAAACCTTTTGCTCCATATAATTTGTATCCAGAAAAATCTTTCGCCAATTGTTGAACCGCTGCGTTCGAAGCTTCATACTTTTTATCTTTCCTTTTAAAATAGGCATTGTAATAAAGTGCTTCCGCGCCCAAGGCTCCGTCTGCAGTTTTTTGAACCTCTGCGTATGCTTTTTTAGCACGGGTTTCATCTCCTGTTTTAATTGCGGAACGAGCGATATATAATTGGGCATCGTTTTTCACATTGCCTTCAATTTTGGAGTTGGAGAGCACTTTTTCCGCGTAAGCTACGGTTTGCTGATAATCACCTTGATTATAATAGGATTTCATTAAATTCGATTGGGCAAAAATGATATTTTGCGGAAAATCTGCTTCGGTTTCCAAACGTTGCAGTACGGGAATGGCTTCAGCATAGTTTCGGTTTTCCAAATAAACTTGTGATAATCGCGCCAACGCCCGTTCAGAATAAGCACTTCGCGGTTGAGAGGTTACATATTTATAATGTTCAAGACTTTCTTTGTGATTTCCGTTTTTGAACAGGAGCTGTGCCAAATAAAAATGGCTTTCGGTGGCATGCAAGCCGTTTGGAAATCCCTTCAAATATTTGTTCAAATTTCGGATGGCTGCCTCGTCATTGTTCTCCATAAACTGTTTTTCTGCGGCTTCAAATGTGGTATTGTCAATATCTGCATCGGTGACATTTACAAAATCAAGTTTTGAAACCCAGGTGGCATATTCGTCTGTTTTTCCCAAATCGACATAAATAATCCGTGCGGTTTGAACTGCTTGCATGGATTCTTCTGTATTGGGATAATCGGCAACAACTTTCTTGAATTTTGTCAATGCCTTATCGGCTTGGTCATTGTTGTAATAAACCAATCCTTGTTTCAACAAAGATTTCGAAACAAAGGAACTGGCGGGAATGGTTTTCACCAAATTTTCATAAGCCTGCAATCCGTCGATGGTTTTTCCATCCGCTATGAGCGTGTTTCCAAGTTCGTAATAAGCATCATCGCGGTAAATGGAAGTCGGGGATTTGTTCAAAAATGTGTTCAATTCCTCAATTTTGCGGTCGTTTTTTTCCACAAAACCATAACTCAACGCTTTTTGAAAATAAGCATAATCGTTGTTGAAACCTTCCAAGGACATCGCTTTGTTATATGCTTCCATGGCTTTCCAATAATCACTGGTCACAAAATAACTGTCTCCCAATCTTAAATATGCGTCGTTTTTTTGAGCATTGGGAATATTTTCCATGGAAGAATAGTTTGAAAAAGCATCGATGGAATTTGGGTAATCTTTCAATTTAAAATAGGCATATCCAAGATTGTAGGAAAGATTTTTCATGTCAGCCAAACCTTTAGCGGCAGGCATTTCCCTATAAGCTTTATAACTTTTTAAGGCGGTCTGGAAATTGCTGAGGTTATAATTGCTTTCGGCTTTCCAAAAAGTGGCTTTTGCGGTGTAAACCGGATCAACCTTTGAACTCAATGATTTATCAAAGTTTTCAAGTGCTTTTTGATAATTCTCCTGTTTATAAAATTCGATTCCATATAAAAAGGCAACTTTCTGGAATGCTTTTCGGTCTTCTGGAAGATAACTTTCTTCCAACAAATCCATGGCCGCTTCATAATTTTTTGAGGAAATATAGGAATCGATCAACAAGGAATGAATTTCATCTTTTGCAGCGGAATAAGGATATTTCTTTAAGAAATCGGACAACACTTTTGGGGCGCTTTCATAACTGTTCCCAATTTCGTAGCTTAATTTCGCATAATTCAAAGCCGCACCTTCTTTGATGCGCGCATCGAAATCCATTTCCGAAGCGTTTTTAAAAGCATTCAAAGCCTGCTGTTTTTGTCCCATTTTCAAATAACTTTGGGCTAAATGATAATAGGCATTTTGCGCGGTACTATTTTGTCCGTTGATTATTTTGTTGAATTCGGAAATCGCCTGTTCATATTCGGCCAACTCGAAATAGGAATAGCCCAATTGGTAATAATCCGTATTGCTCCACTTTCCGCGCTCGCCTTTATATTCTTTCAAATACGGAACCGCTTCCTGATAATTTCCGAGGTTGAAATAACTTTCACCAATTATTTTATTGAGTTGCGAACGTTCGCGAATGTTAGATTTTGAAAGTTGTTCTTTTGCCAAACTGATGGCTTTTTCAAAATTTCCTTGTTTGAAATTCATATCACTTTGAAAATAGGAAAGGTTTTTCCCATTTTCCCCTTCGGCTTCTACTTCTTCGAATATTTCGGTCGCTTCCTTATAATCATCTTTGGAATAGGCCATAAATCCGAGGTAATATTTCGCTTCGGAACCATATTTTTCAGAATTTTTCACCTTGTTGAAATAGGTAGCGGCTTTTGGAAAATTATTGTTTTTGAAAAATACATAGCCATAATTGAAATAATACTTTTCGCGTTCGGCGGAAGGCAGCATAAATTCATCTACTTGTGCAAACCAAGTTTCGGCATCGCGATAATTTCCTTGTTGGAAATAAAAATTGGCCGCATCGGAAAAAGCGGAATTCCGTTTGGTGCTGGTCGGATATTTCTCGACAAAATTCTCCATCAGTCCGCCGGCGTTTGGCTGACCCAGGCGAACCGCACAAATAGCTTGGTAATAGGCGGCTTCAGATTCAACTTCTAATTTTTCGGTGTTATTTTTTACTTCTTGAAAAAGCAATTGTGCCGCGTGATATTCCTGATGGTCATACAAATCGAGCGCCCGATCGAATTTTTTCAAGTCGTACGTATGGATTTCGGATTGTTGGGCAAAACCTATGGTAGAGATAAATAAAATCAGCAATAATGAAAGGGAAGGGCGTAGCATCGAAATATTTTTGTGTTGGTTGGTTCAAAGATAAATTAATCTCATTTTTAATAACGCTGGAAAGCTGTGATAATTATGTTAATGTTACAAATGGATGGGTTATTGCGAAAAATCAAAGAGAAGTTACTCTTGATAAACGTGGGCCTCCCACAAATTGGAGAGCACAATTTAATGATAAGAAATTGATTATGGGCAACTAAGAATTGATCTGCAAAGCGGACAGACTTTGCTATGCCTTAACTTTTAAATTAAATGATAGAAACCAAAGATTGGAAAAAGAGACACCGAAAAGAACAAAAATACGGTCGAAAATTAAGTGAGTTCGATACATTTTGATTGTGCAAATAAAACTTCACCCTCATTAATCCTTCTTTAAATCCATCGTTTTTCCGATAAGGACTAAATCCACCGGATTCGTCAACACAATATTCAGCTCTGGTCTATACCGCTGGGGCTGCACAAGATCGGCGAGCCGAATACTTAGTTATTGTAAGCAGTTTGTTATTCTTTTGTTTTCTTTTCAATTTTGGCATTTTAAACTTTCAATGATTTATATAAAACGGAAAAAAGGTGTTTTGGACAAACCTAAAAACACCTTTTAAAATTGATTTTTTGAGAAATATTAGGTTACAATAATTGTTTTTTATTTATAAATTGAAAAATAAAAGTATAAATAAAATATAACCAACATAAAGTTGATATTCCAAGTACGATATCTCCTAATATTTTATAATTGCTAATTTTTACAATTGTTCCCACAAATGCTCCAATGATTGCTATAATTAAAATAAGCTTCATTTTCTTTCTCATTTGTTCTTAAATTTTAACCGTGAATTTCACAATGTGCGGCGACAGCTAAAAGTACTCCTGGATTTGAATACCAAGCAACACACCCAACGAAATCGTCACAAACATCGTTTTTTTTTAGGTTTAAGTTGGCAAAACTAAACCATATAATTAGTTCATAATAATTTTTATGTATTATTTTTTAGTTGATTTTTGACTCATTTTTAAAGTTAGATTTTCATTAATTGCTTGCGACGTTTATGTATATGAGCAGTGGCGGTTGTGCAACAGTTACCGGTTTTGGCTTTAGTGCTATTCAGTTACTATTTCTTTTTTCATCAATCATTTTATTCGGATTCTGTCTGACATCAAAAACATCATTTATGAATATTTTGTCTTTTGTATATCGATAAATGATTTTATAATTTCCGCTCAAAATATATCTATGATTTTGTTTGAATTTATCCAAATAAAATTCAATTTGACCAGATTCTGGATTATGAATAAGTTGCTTTGTTGCTTCAAGTATTTGCAACCGAATTTTCCGCGCAATTTTTTTGCTCGCTTTAATTTTATAGTAATCAAAAATATCTTTTAAGTTTCCAATGGCGAAGTCTGACCAAATTATTTTCATAATCATCAACTCACCAATTTTCTGATATCTCTTCTAACTCAGCTTGAGTTTTAAATTTTCCATTTTTAAAATCTTGTTCAGATTTTTCAATTCGATTAATAAACTCATCAATTGTAAAAGATTTAAACTCAGATTCGCTATCCTTTGTTTTTTTCTTTAGGATATAATTTTCAATTTTGTTCAAAATATTTTCATCTTGAGTTTGAGCAAGATAAGAGATCAAATTTAATTTTCGAGTTTGAAAATCCATAACAAAATTAGTTTTATTCAAATATACAAAATTGCTTTTATTTATCGTTAAATTTTGCTTATCCGTATTCCGGCGAACTTTTATGTATATGAGTTTTGGTGTGTCTCGTCACGAACCTCTCCAAATAAAAACTGGCTTTGGAAAATCTGCTCTTGATAGCTATCGGGATTCCAAGTGAGGACTGACCAAGCCATGGCTTATATACTTTGTGCCTGTTGCAGGACTAAAATATGCTACATTTTATAAATCCATTGAACTTTAGTAAATTATAATTATCTGATTAGTAGATCCATCTTGCCGAATAATTATTTATCGTAAATAAGAAAACACTAATTATTAGGTTGCGCAACGGTTACCAGTGTTGTGCTTTCGTTATTTTTTTGAATCGGATTTTAATTGGTCAATCATGATATTAGTTTTATAAAGTCTTATATCGTTAAAAAATTGCGTCTTTAAATTTAGTTCGTAATACGTATTCATTAAACTAATAAATTTAATCTGTACACTATTCCAGTCCACATTATTCCATACCTGATTGTATAGACTCTGGTTTGCAATATTCATTCCTTTAGACTGCATTGCTGGTATACCGTTTATGTAATCAAAATACACTTCGTTTTTGTTTGATATTATTTCTTGAATCATAAAAGTGCACTTTTTTGTATAGCCATAAAAACTCACTATTTCCTCTTGCAGTTCGTTGTCAAGCAAAGTTATTTGACCTGAACTCTGAAGTGACTGAAAAGTATTGTCACTTACAAGCGGATATTCAGTAGTGGCTATCATTATCCAATTTTCTCTTTTGAAAAAAGTCAGACTTTGTCTGATGATATTGTTTAAAGTATCTGCGTTAGCATTTGGACGATTAAGAATAGTCCTAATGCTATCAATAGTCCTATTTTCTTCTTTAGCATGAGATAAATGAAATTTGAAATGATTGACATCCAATAATAGATCGTTAATCAGTTCGGTTTTGTAAATTGAAACTAAATCTTGATTCTTTCGACTTTCATTCTGATTATTGATTGAAAGTGCTATTAAAATTCCCAAAACCACAAGGACAATTTCACCAATTGCATAAATCAGATACTTACTGAACTTATTTTCAGTCAAAGTTTTTTGTCTAATTTTTCTAAAGAATTTAATCATTGGTTAGCGGTTTGTGGTAATGAAGCACAACGGTTTGTAATCGAGTAGACAAGGGGAATTTCACCCCAAGCCTCTCACACCCGCCTGCCGGACGGGCAGGGAACCGTGCTTGAAAGTCTCCCCTCACACGGCTCTTCTAATTTGCAACAAATATAAGCTCATCCTCTTTCAAGTTGGCAA
>JBDNFD010000098.1:0-15855 GCA_041689995.1 Flavobacteriaceae bacterium
CTTGAGCTTTCAGGGCAGAATCTAGATCCGTCTTCTGGACAAATCACTGTTACTTCCCCAACCGATTTTGAAATTTCTTCCGACAATGTCAATTATCTTTCTTCATTATCTATTCCTTATTCAGGAGGTTCTCTTTCTTCCACCACAATTTATGTTCGTTTAATGGAAGGACTAGAGGACGCTGATTACGAGGGAGATATCTCAATTTCCGGCGGAACCGCACCTACAATAAATGTTCATGTTATGGGAACGGTTACTGCTCCAATTGAGGCGCCAACTTTGATTTTTTCTGAAATTGCCGACCCTGGTGATGTTTATCAAGCACGCTTTGTTGAAATATATAATAATGGCTCCGCAACTATTGACTTTGCTTCGACCACGGTCTTTTTGGCAAAATATTCCAACGCTAATTCAAACGCTAATTCCGTTCAATTGACCGGTAGTGTTGCACCGGGTGATTTTTATGTGATCGCATATAGTTCGGATGATTTTAATTCGGCTTATGGCACAACTCCAGATTTGGAAAGCGGAATCGTCAATGGAAACGGTGATGACACCTATGCTCTCTTTATTGGAGGTGATTGGGACGAAGGTGGAACAATGTTCGACGTTTATGGTGAAATTGGGACCGATGGTTCTGGAGAACTATGGGAATATGAAAATTCCCGGGCGGTACGTAACGACCTGGCAACTTCACCGAACGCAATATGGAACGCTGCCGAATGGACAATTTTTGAAGCCGATGTGGCAGATATGACCCCGGGAATGGACGAATCCAACGCTGGAATAGATTATGTTTTTGATGGAGTTTCCTGGTCACCGGAAGATCCAAACGGAACAGCTACTTCTACTGACAACATTACTATTTCGAGCGGTACCGCAACATTATCACAAGATTTTTCCATCCAAGATATTACAATCGATGCTGGCGGAACTTTGAAGGTTGCCCAGGTTCTTTCCTACACTGGTAATATGGTAAACAATGGTTCTTTGATCTTTTTAAGTGCTGAGAATATACAGGGTCAATTGGATGTTATAGATGTGGACAACTCTAGTTTTTCCGGTGACGGAGTTATTGTTTCCGAACGATATATTCCAGCAAGAATGGATGGAAAAGGAGCCTATCGTTATTTGACATCCCCACTTCAATCCCTTCTTAGCATCCATTACAACTGGCAAGAAAATGCCACGGGAATTGACGACAATCCAAATCCAAACCATGGAATGTTCATTACCGGTTCCAATACTGGCGCGAACGGTTTTGATGCAACACCGGCTGGAGCACCTTCGATGTTTGAATTTGATAATGCTTCTCAGACCTATGTGCCAGTTCCAAACACAGACAATATGAACCTTATTCAAGGACAGCCCTATTCGGCTTATGTTTGGGGAGATAGAAGTGTGGATATCGTTGGTACAAGTGGAAATGATCCAATTACGACTTCCACGACTTTAGTGTCCGAAGGTGTATTGAATCCGGAAACACTTACTTTTAGCTCTTTGAGCGAAGTCGCAGGAAATTTCAGTTTAATTGGAAACCCATATCAAGGGATTCTTAGTATGAATTCTGTAATTTCAAATTCAACTAATATAAACCCAACACATTATTATGTTTGGGATCCAACTTTAGGAACTCGTGGCGCATTTGCAACAGTTTCTTTGCCAACAGGTTCAAACGCTCAAAGTTCGGACGCCAATCAATTTTTGCAAGTTGGCCAAGCTGTTTTCGTAAGTACTGCCAACGATGGCCAAGCTTCCGTAACCTTTTTGCAAACGGACAAAGAAGTATATGAAACACCAACCGATGTTTTTCGCCCGGAAGAAAATCCAGCTTCCATAACATTCCAATTATTTACTGCGGAAGCCTATACGTCTGGAAACACTCTTAGTGATGCTTTCCTACTTAATTTCTCCGAAGACGAAAGCAATGCAGTTTTGTTGAATGATGCACTAAAAATGGACAACAGGGATGAAAATCTTGGAATTATGAACGGTGATCAATTATTGAGCATCGAAAACCGAGCGATCCCTATGGACGAAGAAACAATTCCGTTGTTCATAAATCAATACAGAAGCAGTAACTATACTTTCAAAGTTTCCACGGAAGATTTCCCTGAAAATATCCTTGTTTTTCTGGTAGATAATTACTTGGATATTCAAACAGAATTAGATCAAAATAGTGTTAGCCTAGTCGATTTCAGTATTGATCCCACTATTTCTGGAAGTATTACTTCAGACAGATTTTCATTATTATTTGAAAAAAACAGCCTTTCTACGGATAATAACATTGCAACTAATTTAGTGATGTATCCGAACCCTGTTCAAAATGGAGTGTTCTATATAGATAATCTTCAAGGAGGAAAAGCTGATGTAACGCTTTATAATATTTTGGGTCAGAAAGTGATGAATCTTCAAAATGAAGTTTCTGCCAATGGTAAAATTTCAATCAATACCGCCGATTTGCAACCCGGAATGTATGTTGTGAATATGGTGCAGAACGGAGCTGTGAAAACAACAAAAATTTTAATCCAATAACGGAATAATTCAATTTTAATCAATCGATTTTTTTGAAACCAAACTATCATTTACGATAGTTTGGTTTTTTATTTTTGAACCAAAAATCAGCACTCCTATTTCCCATTAATCCAAGGCAATTCGTAACTTTGTGGGAATGAGCCAGCCTTCCATCGAGATCCAATTACAAACCCTTCCGAATGCTCCCGGCGTTTATCAATATTATGATAAAAACGGAAAAATCCTATATGTTGGAAAGGCCAAAAATCTGAAAAAACGGGTCACTTCCTATTTCACCAAAAAACACGATAGCCACCGAATTGGGTTAATGGTGAAAAAAATCAACGATATAAAACACATTGTGGTCAATTCCGAAACCGATGCGCTTTTACTCGAAAACAACCTGATAAAAACCTTGCAGCCACGCTTCAATGTCTTGTTAAAGGACGACAAAACCTATCCATGGCTTTGCATTAAAAATGAGCGTTTCCCGAGGGTTTTCCCCACTCGCCGGATCATCAAAGACGGAAGTGAATATTTTGGACCATATACGAGTTTCAAAACTGTGAACACCTTGCTGGACTTGATAAAAGGTTTGTACCAACTGCGCACGTGCAATTATGATTTATCGGAAGAAAAAATCAAAAGTGGGAGATATAAAGTCTGCTTGGAATATCATTTAGGAAATTGCAAAGGACCTTGCGAAGGACTTCAAAGTGAAGAAGAATACATGGAATTCATCGCCGCAATTCGGCAGATTGTGAAAGGGAATTTTAAAGATTCGCTTCAAGATTTCAAAAAGCAAATGCATGAACATGCTTCAAAAATGGAATTTGAAGCCGCACAGCAAATCAAGGAAAAAATCGGGATTCTGGAAAATTATCAGTCAAAATCCACAATCGTCAACCCAAAAATCAATAATGTGGATGTCTATTCAATTACAAGTGACGAGCAATTTGGATATGTGAATTTTCTGCAACTGTCGCATGGTTCCATTATTCGTTCCCACACCATGGAATTAAAAAAGAAACTGGAGGAAACGGACAAAGAGCTTTTGGAATTGGCGATCACCGAAATCCGCCAACGTTTTCATTCCATGTGCAACGAAATATATGTGCCTTTCCCGGTTGAAATGGGCGAACAAATAAAAGTGACCGTACCGAAATTGGGCGATAAAAAAGCGATTTTGAACCTTTCTTTGCGCAATGCGAAATACTTCCGGCAAGAACGTTTCAAACAAATAAAAATCGTAGATCCCGACCGGCACACAAATCGTATAATGGCCCAAATGAAAAAAGATTTGCGCCTCAACGAAGAGCCTCGCCACATTGAATGTTTCGACAACTCAAACATTCAGGGCAGCAATCCCGTGGCGGCTTGCGTTGTTTTTAAAAATGGAAAGCCAAGCAAATCCGATTACAGAAAATTCAATATTAAAACCGTGGAAGGACCCAACGATTTCGCATCAATGGAAGAAGTGGTTTTCCGGAGATATAAACGATTGTTGGAAGAAAACGAAGCTCTGCCGCAACTCATTATTATAGACGGTGGCAAAGGGCAACTTTCCTCGGCATTAAAAGCCTTGGAAGATTTGGGTCTGCGCGGAAAAATAGCCATTGTTGGAATCGCAAAACGTTTGGAAGAATTATTTTATCCAGACGATCCAATTCCCTTATATTTGGATAAGAAATCGGAAACATTAAAAATTATTCAACAATTGCGGAATGAAGCTCATCGCTTCGGAATCACTTTTCACAGGGACAAACGTAGTAAGTCGGCGTTAGGAACCGATTTAGAAAGTATTCCGGGCATCGGAAAAAAAACCGCGGTTCAGCTATTGACACATTTCCGATCAGTAAAACGAGTCTCTGAAGCATCGAAACCCAGTTTGGCAGAAGTGATTGGAAATTCAAAAGCGGGAATTGTTTATGAACACTATCGGAAAAAGGAGGTTTCAAACAAGGAACAAAAATTGTGATGAGTGGTGTGTTATTCAAACCTAACAGGTTTTAAAAACCTGTTAGGTTTACCAAAAAAATCAAATCGAAGTTGATAATTTAATCCAATGAAATTCTTGCCCGTTTTCTTTTTTTTTCTGCTCAGCGCAAACATTCTTGCCCAGGACCATCCTTCCCAAAAAAATGATGTGAAAGTAGGATTGGTGCTTTCTGGTGGCGGAGCAAAAGGTTTGGCGCATATTGGAGCTTTGAAAGTGATCGATAGCCTTGGTATCCGCATCGATTATATTGGCGGAACAAGCATGGGCGCAGTTATCGGTTCTTTGTATGCATCGGGTTATTCTGGAAAACAATTGGATTCCATTTTTAAGGAAACCGACTTTAATACGCTTCTTCAAGACGAACTTCCACGAAACGTGAAAACTTTTTACGAAAAAGAGCAATCCAAAAAGTATATTTTAACCTTGCCGTTCGACAATTTCAGTATTTCGTTTCCTTCTGGACTATCGCGAGGACAAAACGTATATAATTTGATTTCCCGCTTGACGGCACATTTGGAAGGAATAAATAATTTCCACAATTTGCCCATCCCGTTTTTTTGCGTTGCCACGAATATTGAAACGGGCGAAGAAGTATTGCTCGATCATGGTTCCTTGCCGTTAGCGGTTTCGGCAAGTTCTGCCATACCGTCGTTGTTCAGCCCAGTGGAAGTGAACGGGGAATTGTTGGTGGATGGCGGGGTGGTGAACAATTATCCGGTTATACTACTCAAAAAAATGGGAGCGGATATCATCATTGGAGTCAACGTGCAAGATAGTTTAAGTGGAAGAAAAAATTTGGGAAGCGTACTCGAAATCTTGAACCAGATCAATAATTTCAAGGGAATTGAAACCATGGATAAAAAAAAGGCCCTGACGGATATTTATATTCACCCCGATATTTCCGAATTTACCATTCTTTCTTTTGATGATGGAAAGAAAATTATTGAAAAAGGGGAAACTGCTGCGATGGATAAAGCAGATGAATTGCTTCAAATTGTAAAACAACAAGGCAAGCCATACAAACGTAAAAATATTGAACCAGCAGATTCGTTGTTCATAAGCTCCGTAAGCATTCAAGGCGACCAAAATTTTCCACGAAGTTATATCCGCGGAAAGCTGAGGATTTCGGAAAATACCACAACTACTTATAAAGATATAATGATAGGCGTCAACAATCTTTCAGCAACTGGAAACTTCACGAGAATTGACTATTATTTAGATCACAAAGAATTTGGAAATGAATTGGTTGTGAAATTAAAAGAAAGTGATGAGAAAACCTTTTTGAAATTTGCGCTACATTATGATGATTTGTACAAAAGCAGTTTTTTATTGAATTTCACCCATAAAAGTCTGTTGTTCGATAACGATATTACTTCTTTGGATCTGGTGTTGGGCGATAATATTCGTTATAACTTCGATTATTTTATTGACAAAGGACGATACTGGAGCATCGGGTTGAGTTCTCGATACAATAGTTTCCAAAAAGATGTCGATTTTGGTTTTGTTCAGCTTCTTGCTGATATAGGGGAATTTGATGTGAACCAGGTGAAAATAAATTATGCCGATTTTACGAACCGAATTTATGCAGAAACATTTTTTTTAAAAGATTTTAGACTTGGTTTGGGAGCCGAACATAAATATGTAAAAATAAAAACCGAAACCATTTTGGAGAAAAACCAAGACGTAAATGAAATACCTTTTACCATTTTGGAAGAAACCAATTTGTTCAGCGCCATGGGATATCTTGAACTCGATTCTTACAATAAAAAATCCTTCCCCAATTCTGGTTCTTACTTTTTAGGCGATTTCCATGCCTATTTATTTGCGGCAAAATCATCGAATAATTTTAACCAATTTGCGATTGCAAAAGGTAGATTCGGACTTGCTTTTCCATTTTCTGAAAATCTCACCTTCCGTTTTTCTACCGAGGGAGGACTTCGGTTTGGGGAAAATAATTCAGAAATTCTAAATTTCTTTTTAGGTGGTTACGGAAATCAGCCCGTCAATAATTTAGTTCCTTTTTACGGATATGACTTTTTGGATATTTTTGGGGATAGTTATCTCAAATCATTGTTTGAACTAGATTATGAATTTATTCGTAAAAACCACTTGATAATCTCTTATAATATTGCCAATGTGAAAGATGGCTTGTTCGAAACACCTAATTGGTTCAGCTCCCCCGATTATACTGGAATCGCTTTTGGTTATGGCCTAGAAACCTTTATGGGACCTATTGAAGTAAAATATTCTTTTTCACCCGAAACAAGCCAAAGCTACTGGAATTTTGCAGTGGGATTTTGGTTTTAGGTTTTTTTCCAACAAAAAAGCCCCTTCACCCAAGGTGAAAAAGCTTCTCATCGGTTCAACAACGTGAACCTTTCTCCCGTTTTCAAAGTATATGACTCAATCCCTTTTTTTATGGAATTAAGATTTATATTTTTATGCTTTTATAAATTCTATCCTAAATGAGTCAAAATATACTTCAATACGAATCAAAAGTATGGTCTACTGCCGATCTGCTAATTGGTGCAGGAATTAAACAATCTGACTTTCCAAGATATATGATGCCCTACTTTGCAATGATAATGCTGGAAAGTAGATTAATCAGGCATTACACGGAATTATTAAAAGATTTTGATGTTGAAAAGATTGAAGACATTGAAGACATAAATGATTTTATAGAGGAGTTTAAGGATTATAATATAGGTTATAATGAAGTGGTTATTAAGCAGCATAAAACGCTTGCTGATATTTGTAGGAATGATAAAACCTTTGACAATGACTTTGAAACCTATCTAAAAGCATTTGACGCAGAGACTAAAGAACTTCTGGGAGTTGACAGGGGAAATACAGAAGAAAAATATCTGGATATATCAGGTGTGAGCGGTCAATTGCGAAAGAAAGATATTCTATTTGATACCGTGAAAAAATGGAGCGAGATTGACTTAACACCTTTCAATAACTCCGATATCACTACTTTAGAAGAGCACATTAAACGGAAATGGGCAGATATCTCCGCTGAAACTGCTGGAGAGCAATATACCCCTGATGATATTATTGCCCTGATTTCTGAAATCATCTTATCTAAAATTGAAAATAACGGAGAGTTTCTAACAATTTACGACCCAACGTGTGGCGGAGGAAACTTACTTTTTGGGGTTGAAGATAAAATACAGAAAAAGTACAATAGGCCTACAAAAACGTACGGTGAAGATTGGAGTGATAGTTTATATGCCTTAGCGAAAATTGAAAGCCGTTTTCGAATTGATTCAGACATACAATATGGCAATACGTTGGTTAAACGAACATTTTACGATAAAAGATTTAATATAATCGTTGCAAATCCACCTTATGGAGTAGATTGGAAAGGCTATAAAAGAGATATCGAAAATGACCAGACCAACCGTTTTCACGCCTTACCTTCAATTTCTGATGGGCAATTTCTTTTTACACAACACATACTTTCTCAGTTGGATGACAAAGGTTTGGCTGTTGTAGTTCACAATGGTTCTACGTTGTTTAGTGGCGATGCCGGAAGTGGGGAAAGCAATATCCGAAAATACTTTTTTGACAATGATTGGGTTGAAGCCATTATACAAATGCCTACGGATGAATTTTTCAACACAGGAATCTACACGTATTTATGGGTTTTCAATAAGAATAAGGCTGCCAAACGCAAAGACAAAGTAATCTTGATTAATGGCAGCGATTTTTATGAACCTTTAAAAAAGAGCAAGGGTAAAAAGCGCAAACAAATGGCTCCTGATAACCGTAAAACAATTTTGGAGGCATTGACCAATTTTGAAGATACAGATTACGCCAAAGTATTTGATAAGTGGCATTTCTATTTTAACAAACAGGCAATAATGCTTACCAATGTGGATGCGGATGGAAAGTCATTGGAAAGTATTCTTCCCACTAAAAAAAATAAAGAAGGCGAGGAAATAAGGGCGAAGAGTATAAAAATAAATACACCCTCTATTTCCATTTTAGATTCGTTTAAGGAAGAAGGAATGAAAGCCATCAACCAGGCCGAAATAACCACTTTTCCCAAAAATGAATATGCAAACCTGAAAGCCTATTACGATGATTATTATAAAGGTTTTGTTGCAGGATTTGATTATAAAGCTCCTGCCTTTATTATTTCAGACAACAAAGGAAATTCTTATACCTACGATTCCCGCAAAGAGACTTTAGTAAAAAGAGATGAAGCTCAAAATAAAACTGAACTGGGCAACGGCAAAATAGTAATTAAAGCAACCTATAAAAAAGCAACAAAAACCAAGGAAGCAATCATTATAATTACAACTGAGCTGACACCAGATTATGAAAAAGATTACGAGATAATCCCTTACGCTCCCAACGAAACAGAAAACCAAAAAACCATTGCCGACTTTATGGCAAAGTATATAACAAAACCATTTCGGTATATTGACAATGTGGTGGGTGTGGAAATCAATTTCAACAAAGTTTTTTATAAACCCGAACAACTTCGTTCCTTAAAGGAAATAACAACCGATTTGCAGGAATTGGAAAATGAATTGGCTAATCTTGAAAAGGAGTTGGCTATATAATGGAAAAGTATAAAAAATATAAAGATTCTGGGGTTGAATGGTTGGGGAAAATTCCTGAGCATTGGGAGGTTGATAGATTAGCCAAGTTTGGCGTATTTTTTAAAGGGAATGGGATTTCAAAGAAAATGTTAGTAGAGAAAGGTTTACCTGCCTTATTATATGGTGATTTATATACCAAATATGACATAAAAACTTCTCAAATAATAAATAGGATTAGTGAATCTACTGCAAAAAAATCAAAGTACATTACTGGAGGTGAAATAATTTTTACAGGGTCAGGAGAGACTTTAGAAGATATCGGAAAATCAATTGCATATTTAGGTAAAGAAAAAGTTTATGTAGGTGGAGATACTATAATCTATCAGCAAAAGAGTATTGAAAGTGAGTTCTTAGCCTATTGCCTAGTATCGCAATATGTGTCAATTCAAAAAATAATAAATTCCAAGGGTTCTATTATTTTTCACGTTTATTCCTCAAGATTAAGAACTATAAAAATTGCTATCCCAACATTAAAAGAACAAATCCAAATAGCCAATTATTTGGACACCAAAACCACAGCAATAGATAAAAAAATAAAGCTTTTAAAACGTAAAACACAACATTACAAAGCCTACCGAAAAACTTTGATTAATGATGCGGTTACCAAAGGGTTGAACAAAAATGTAGAACTAAAAGAGAGTGGTATTGATTGGATTGGGAAGATTCCTGGGCATTGGGAAGTTAAGAGATATAAAAGTTTTGGTAGAACAATTAAAGGTAAAAATATGGAGATTTCGGATGTCGAGTTTGAAAATAGCTTGCCTTTATTGTCATTAAAATATCTCCGGAATGATTTTGTACAGCATCCAACTTTCTGCTATTCTTTCGATAAATCATTAAAATCAACAGAAGACGACTTGATAATAGTTTGGGATGGCGCTGCAGTAGGAGAAATTCTCAAATCAAAAGTTGGTTACATTTCATCAACTATTGCAAAATTAGATATTGATGAAAGGAAGTATAATAAAAAATATTTTTATCATTTGAGAGGTGCAATTGATTATATTTTAAAGCAGATTCCAACAGGAATGGGTATTCCGCATCTCAATCCTACATTGTTTAGAAATTTTAAATGTCCAGCACCGCCGATTTCTGAACAACAACAAATTGCCGATTATTTAGACTCCAAAACAGCAGCCATAGACAAAATTCTAAAAAACGTAGAAACCCAAATCATCACTCTAAAAGAGCTGCGGAAAACCTTGATTAATGAAGTGGTAACCGGAAAGGTAAAAGTAAGCTCAGATTTGCAATAGCAAACTGCTTAGTGCAAAAATTCCGGCTATTTTGCATTAAGAATGTCGTTATTGTTATTTTTAATATTTTTTTGCATTAGGTGTAAATAATGAAAGATGAAAAGTAAAACGTTTAATATTTATTGCGATGAAAGTTGCCATTTGGAAAACGACCACAAAGCGTATATGTTTTTAGGGTCTGTAAGTTCTGCATACAACCAAGTACGCTTTCATACAGAGCAAATCCAAGAATTAAAAAAGAAACATCATTTTTACGGCGAAATTAAGTGGAGCGATGTTTCTAAATCCAAACATCACTTTTACATAGATCTGGTAGAATATTTTTTCAACACCGATTTAAAATTCAGAACCATTGGTGTAAAAAAAAGTAAAATAAACAATAATGCGTTCAATCAATCGTATGACGATTTTTATTACAAAATGTACTACTATCTACTGAACCATAATTTAAACAGCTTATATAAATACAATGTATATTTGGATATAAAAGATACCTTAAGCGCCAATAAAGTAAATAAATTAAAAGAGATATTGAACACTAAATTTGGTGTATTCAGGAACGTACAAAACATACGGTCTCACGAAAGTTTATTGTTGCAAATGACAGATTTTATTATGGGAGCAATATCGTACCATCATAACAATGAAGACAAAAAAAACGTGACCAAAGTAAAGATTATTGAAAAAATTCAACAGCACGCAGGAGAGTCTTTAAATGGCACTAATTATTCTGACAAATTAAATTTGTTTTTTATAGAACTACAATAAATTATGCCTTTAAATTTACTTAAAAAGTATAACGATTTGTTAGATTTAGGCGCATACAGTGAGATGCGAAGAAAACAATCGCTACAAGCTATTTTTGATAGGGATATTTCTCAGAATGCGCATTTTACATTCCAAAATAAACGCATACAGCCAACCCCTTTGGAGGGTGAAATTAAAATGAGCACCCTGTTTACTCACTTAACAACAGTGATAACAGATTATAAAACCAATCGCAGGGAATTTGATATTCACAGAGCTGTTCGGTTGCACTGGATTAAATACCATATAGATTATAAGAAAAAAGAAAATATTCTTCATTTTTCAGTCAAGGAACCACAAGGCAACAGAACCTACATTTATGATAAAGAGGAAAAATATGTAATCGTATTGGAGTCTTTGCGTAAAGTCAATGAATACTATTTGCTGACGGCCTACCATTTACAGGGCAAGGATGCAAAAAGAAATAAAATATTGAAAAAGTATAAAAGAAAGCTAACGGAACTTTTATAAAAGCAAAAAACGCAGAGCATCTTGGCTTGCGTTTTTCGATTTCCTTCTTTCAAATGAAAGATGAACTCTGGTGCAAAGATACAAGTTTATAGTAAGTTATCAACAATTTGGTGTTAAAAAATATCAAGTGGTAAACAAAAGCTGATAAGCAAAATAACTATTTATGGATGAATTAGTACTTCAGGATAAATATTTAATGAACTTCTTTACCCAGCGCACAGATGGGCTGCAATACAAAGAAGTGAAAGCAAATACTGTTTCCAAAACCCACTTTGTGGTAGAGGATTTAAAATATTTTATCAGCCAAACATCTTTAAATAAATCAGCCTATAGGAAACTATTAAAATCCTTTGCCAATAATGAGAAACAGTTATTGGAGGAGTTTATGGAGTTTCTCAATAAGCGTATTGGGGAGTCAATGAATATGGCCCTGTTCATCAACAATAACAAATCAGTAACCTTTAAAGGGGTTAAAATCAACTTGTTTTATCCCAGCGGAAGTATAACCCACGGCGATAAATTATTTGAGGAAAATCAATTTTCTGTTGTGCAAGAACTACCGTATATCTACAATTATGAGGGTAAAAAACAATTTAGTTTTCGGCCAGATATTACCTTCTTTCTCAATGGTATCTTTTTGGGATATTCAGAATTAAAATCAAATTACAACAACCAAAGCGCCCATAAAGACGGTAAAACAAAAATAGCCACCGATTATCAAAAAGCAGTAATCAATTATTTGGAGATTGCTGAGGACAATGATATTGCGCAAACCATAAGAAAGGATTTTTTAAAGATATTTGAAAAAGCAATCCACGTAACCACCACGGATGTACAAGATACTTTTGTTATTAGAAATATTTCCAACCAATTTGATGAAATCAAAGCAAGAGTAGAAGACAACTCTTATGATTTTGATAAGTATAAAGCAAATGTAAACGATGCTTTAAAGTCTTATCCGCTGCTCAATCCAGAAGCCAGCAAGCAAGAGCGTTTTGAGGAGGTTTTTAAGGCATTGTACAGTAAGAAGATGATAGAGAAGGAAATTCTCTATTACAACTTTATAGAACGCGAGTTAATCAAATCGGATAAAGCAAAGCAAAAGGAATATAAGCATAATGATGGAAGGTTAATTTCTCCAAGACCAAAACAAAAGTTTGGAGCAGATAAGATCATAGCCAAAATAGATGAGCTTTTGGCCCACGAAGATGAGCCAGATTACTTTATAAACAAGCTGCGTAAACAATTAAAAGATAGAGGTTTAGGAATTGCCCAAATTGAGGATTTAGTTGCAAAACGACAGAAATACCAAAACAACAAAAATGTTTACTCCCTACTCTTACAATATGCTGCGGGTTTTGGAAAAAGTAATATTATTGGCTGGACGTCGCTTCAGCTTAAAGATTTACGCAAAAACGATGAGTTTGTTTACGACAAGATAATGATTGTAGTGGACAGGGTTCAGTTAAGGGACCAGCTGGACAGCAAAATGTACAATATGAACATTGCCAACAGTATGTTTATAGAGGCCAATAACAAAAAGTCGTTTTTGGAAGCTTTAAACACAGATAAACGGATTGTAGTAGTCAACCTTCAAAAATTCAATTCCATAAGAGAGTTTTTGGATGATGAAGTTGTCGGGCATTTATCTTCAATGCGTATCGCTTTTTTAATTGATGAAATCCACCGTTCCAATAGTGGCGTGCAACACGAAGAAATGGTTTCATTATTTGATGAACTTCAAAACAGTTTTGACACCAACAAAGAATACAAGAAAACCTATAAAAAGAAAAATCTAATCATCGGGTTTACCGCTACACCAAGCGATGTAACCTTGGCGCGTTTTGGGGAATATAATAAATATGCCGAAGCTGAAAAAATATGGGTTCCTTTTGATAGTTACATAATGAAGGAGGCTATTGAAGACGGCTATATTTTAAATCCAATAAAAGGAATAGTTCCGGTATCGGCCAAAATGTATTTCGACAAACCCGAAGCCGATTTGGAAGGTTTTGAAGACGACGTTCATTATCACGGAATCTCGGGCAATACAGATGTGGGAGTTGATTCCAAAGGCAATAAATACCGCATCAGCAAAAGGAAAATTTACGAAAACGAGGAACGAATTGATGCCATCTCAAAGTTTGTAGCCAAGCGATTGGTTTCCGCAGTGTATCACAACATTCGGGGAACAGCTAAAGCAATGTTTGCTGTTTCTTCCATAAAAGCAGCTATTAAATATCGAAAATATATTCAGAAATACTTTAATGCATTGGTGGCTGAAAAGAAATATGAACGATTTAAGGACGCACCAATCTATATTGTTTATAGCTCCGATGGACAGAAATATGAAAGCAGTTCTACCCTAAATGGAGGATTATCAGAAGCTAAAGTCCTACAGAATTTCGCCATTAAAAAGAACGGTTTAATCATTGTGGTGGATAAACTTCAGACTGGATTTGATGAGCCAAAATTGCACACTTTGTTCCTTGACAAAGAGATTAGGGGAATAAATGCCATACAAACCATTTCAAGAGTAAACAGGACTGCTGGTAAGCACAAGAAAGACTGCAAGATTATAGACTTGTCCTATAAAAATGTGAACGTAAACAACATTAAAGAAGCTTTTGAGCATTTCAGCAATGTGGTAGTAAGTGATTTTGACCCATTGGGGCAGGAACTATTACTGGAAGAAATATACAAGAACCTAAATCGAGAGAATCTTTTTAAGACAAATTTTAAGGCTTTTAAAGCCTATCAATTGGGAGACAAAAAGGATATCACTACAATACAGAATTTTGAG
This sequence comes from Flavobacteriaceae bacterium, assembly GCA_041689995.1. Lineage (GTDB taxonomy): Bacteria > Bacteroidota > Bacteroidia > Flavobacteriales > Flavobacteriaceae > DASSWG01. The sequence continues at coordinate 14,464 of JBDNFD010000098.1, forward strand.
AACGCAGTAGCGCAATTGGTTAGAAAAGAGCAAGAAGTGGCTAAAAAACTGAAAAATAATGTCAACAGTTATTTTAGGATTCTAAACCTTATTGCTTTCGTGATTGAGATTGATGATAAATACAGTGATACACATTTTACAGAGTTCTGGTTTAGGTTTAGTATTCTGTACAATTCAATAACCGGCACCACAGAATTAATAGATGATGTAGATGTATATTTTGATAATAAAATAGGAATCGTTATTCCTCCAAAAGAAAAAGAAAAGAAAGGAAAACCAAGCTCCGTGGTCAAAGAACCATCATCGGTTTACGGCAAGCAATATAAATTTGACATTCTTGCTGTCATAGAAAAGCGCAACGAGGAAGAGGAAGAAATAGAGGCATTGATAATGGATTTCCAAAATAAAATAGAAGCGTTTTTTGCGTATGTTCAATTACCTCAAAATGGCACTTATATAATCGCCAAAATGAAGAATAGCAGCGGCACTTTTGATGAAGAGGAAATTTATAGTGACTTCAAAAAAATATACAATAAGTACATACGAAGAAACAAGAAAAGTTTAGGTCAGTTTTTTATAAGGGAGACAGAAGATATAGTGAATCAGTTGTGTGATGATTTTGAGAAGACTGTAAATAATTGAGAATTTCCTTTAAATCAATTTCAAAAAACAAAAAAGCCCCTTCACCCAAGGTGAAAAAGCTTCTCATCGGTTCAACAACGTGAACTCAACACAACTTCGTAAATAGATTCCCACTTTCGTGGGAATTTAATGCGGTCTGGAACCACCAACAGGTTGGGGTCACAGCGAGACTCGAACTCGTCAGGCATTCTAACCTTTAGCGGCCATTTCATTTTTTGATGAAGCAATTAGTGTTTCTAATTGGTAATGACTATATTTTTTCAAAGCTTTCTCTCGCATCAACGCTTCCCGTTTTGTGGAAAACGACTGCAGAAAAACCAATTCCCAAGGTCCTTTGTCTTTAGTAAACCGGCTTTTATTATCATTATGGGCATTCAAACGCAAGTAAGGAGACAAAGAATATCCTTTGTAGAAAATAGCTCGCCCTCGACTATAAATAATATATACAAAATGCTCCATATCCTCAAAACAAAAAAGCCCCTTCACCCAAGGTGAAAAAGCTTCTCATCGGTTCAACAACGTGAACTCAACACAACTTCGTAAATAGATTCCCACTTTCGTGGGAATTTAATGCGGTCTGGACGAGACTCGAACTCGCGACCTCCTGCGTGACAGGCAGGCATTCTAACCAACTGAACTACCAGACCAAAACAATATTTATGAACTTTATTTAAGTATTTCTACTCGAACTCGTCCCCAACTCGTTGGGGATGACAGGCAGGCATTCTAACCAACTGAACTACCAGACCA
>JBDNFD010000099.1:0-22801 GCA_041689995.1 Flavobacteriaceae bacterium
AATAAGATACTTTGTCGTGAATATTTTCAAAAAACCTTGATGTTTTTCTAAAACCGCTGGTTTAAAATGTAAAAAAACTCTTGTAAGTACCGATTTCATTGATGTTTTGGTCTATCACTCTTATATTAGAATAGAGCCAAAAATATTTATCGCCTCTTATTCTAGAAATTTTATAACGTTGTCCATCTTTTTGAACTGGCTTTCCTTTTTCAAAAGCTGTAATATTGTCTATATAATTGTCCACAAAATTATATATAGCAACTGTAAAAATTACAGGTAGGTAGAATTTAGATTTAGATTTTTTGTCTGGAATGTAAATGAGGGTATTTTTCTGTTGTTTTTTATCCTTTATTGTTTGGTTTATCAAGTAGGAATTGACCAATTCAAATTTTTGAAGTTTTAATTTGTCAATGTTAAAAGATGGTTTTAATTTTCTTTCTGCAAATTCAATAAGTATTTCTAAATATTTGCTTATATCATTCATACTTGTTATTCTACTCTGGTTTTAAACGTTGGCTTAAGTATTAGCAAAAAACCAAATTTGCTTTTTGTGAGGCTGGCTTTTCAGCTTGCCGCCAACATAAGTATCTCCCAAATCCCAAGTACCCATATTCCACAAACAAACCCCAACAGCCACTTATTTTCAATGAAAAACAAGATAATAAGACACCGATCTTCCAACCAAATGTATTAAAAAAATGTTAACCACTCTGCTTTTTCAGTTAATCATTTATTTAGCAGCACTTCATCTTTTCAGCTTACTTCGAAAAAACCCTAAACCGGCTGTGCCTTCAAAGAAAACCCCGAAGGGAATGGAATGCCAGCAATAATGTGGTAAAACAAAACACATACTACATTATTGGTCATTAAAAAAGAGGCATTTTGCCTCTTTTCAATTAATATGACGCTGTGTTTATACCATTAAACAGTACAAATTTCTATTTCCAAAATTCATCCTCGGTATTGTCCACAAACTTTTCTTCCACGTGCTTTTCATTAATCAGTTTTAATTGTTCCTCCGTGGCGGCTTGTTGTATTTCATTAAAAAGTATGCGTTCCTCAAAGCGCACGTGCGCATCCAATTCCTCTTCCAGCAGGCTCAAAGATCTTTCAATAGCTCGCTCATCCGCAAAGAGGCGGGTGAGCCTACGGTGTTCCGCGAGCGCCTTTTTTACCAATTTATGGTTTTCGTCAAGCACCGGAAAAAGGTGTTTTTCTTCCAATTCAAAATGCGGCCGAACGTGTTCTTTAAAAAACCAATCGGTATATTTCTTCATTCGCGATGCTTCGATCCCTTTGGAAATTCCGGCCCTAATTTTCCAGCACAATAATAAGGTATGGTGGTGATCCCTGCTAAAAGGTTGAATTGATTTATCTCGTTTTATCGGCATTTTATCATTTTTTAGGAACGCTTCCCCAGGTTGGGCATTCGTGGATTTCACCCTCTCTGGGCTGATCCATCTATATTCTCTCTTACAAATTCCTACGTCCACATATAGCTGTCCGTATGGTTTTCACATCATTTGCTTTTCTTCGTACAATATCCGGATTTTATCATCATAGTATTGGAAACCCTATCAAAGTAAAGACAAACCTTCGACTGCCTTTCCTTTGATTATCCTAATCTGACTTCCTGAAAATTTCAGTGCTATTAGCCAAGTCAATTATTCTGGAGTTATCAGGTTCAATTAATCTGTGCTCTTCAAAAAATTCCGCAAAACATATTGCAGGATTCCTTCGTTTTTATAATATTCGATTTCAATGGCAGAATCCAAACGGGCAATGGCATTGAACTTGATTTTCTTTCCGTCTGTGCTTTCAGCAATTACTTGCACTTCTTTCAAAGGTTCCAAACCTTCGGCGATTCCGGTAATCGTAAATGTTTCTTTTCCGGTAAGTCCCAATGTTGAGGCTGTTTCCCCCTTTTTATACTGTAATGGCAACACACCAAGTCCCACCAAATTGCTTCGGTGAATACGTTCATAACTCTCTGCCAACACTGCTTTTATACCGAGCAAATAGGTGCCTTTTGCTGCCCAATCGCGGGAAGAACCACTGCCGTAATCTTTTCCGGTCAGCACGACAAGCGGAGTTCCTTCTTCCTTATATTTTGTGGAAGCATCAAAAACGGTCATTTCTTCACCCGTAGGAATGTGCGTGGTATATCCGCCTTCTTTGGTAGCGAGTTTATTTTTGATACGAACATTGGCAAAGGTGCCGCGGGTCATGACCTCATCGTTTCCACGACGAGAACCATAGGAATTGAAATTCTTTTTCTCCACACCTTTGCTTATCAAATACTGGCCTGCAGCAGAATCTTCCGCAAACGCACCGGCAGGCGAAATATGATCGGTGGTGATGCTGTCGCCAAGCATCAATAAAACCCTGGCATTGTGCACATCTTTCAGTTCCGGAGCCTCTTCTGAAATATTATTGAAAAAAGGAGCTTCTTTGATATAAGTTGAGGAATCATCCCATTGATATAGCTTGTCCTGGGCTACTTCCAAATTTCTCCAAATGTCGTTTCCTTCGAAGATTTCGTCATAATTCTTGGCAAAATCCTTGGGATTGAGCACCGTGCGCATCAACTCATTGATCTCGTCATTGGAAGGCCAAATATCTTTTAAAAATACAGGTTCGTGGTTGCGATCAAAACTCAAAGGTTCGGTTGTCAAATCAATATCCACGCGACCGGCGAGTGCATAAGCCACCACCAACATCGGGGACATTAAGAAATTCATTTTTACTTGCGGATGGATACGTGCTTCAAAATTTCGGTTTCCCGATAATACCGAAGCCACGATCAACTCATTTTCATCTACCGCTTTGGCGATTTGTGGGGGTAAAGGACCCGAATTCCCGATACAAGAAGTACAGCCATAACCCACCAAATGGAATTCCAAAGCTTCCAAATCTTTCATTAAATCGGCTTTTTCCAAATAATCAGTGACTACTTTGGAACCAGGTGCTAAAGAAGTTTTCACCCAAGGTTTCACGTCTATTCCACGTTCCCGGGCTTTCCGGGCGACCAAACCCGCGCCGATCATCACAAACGGATTGGATGTGTTGGTACAGGAAGTGATCGCGGCAATGGCCACAGATCCATCGGAAAGCATGTATTTTTCGGCACCTTCTGAAATCCATACGGTTTTCAACCCATCTTTTTCCTGAACTTCTAATTGTTCATTTGAATCCTCAGCTGAAGATTCGTGCACTGGCTGACTTCCGCCTTCCGCACACCAGCGGCTTAAGGCTTCTTCACGAGCTTCCGGATGAATGTAGAACCGGTCAAAGCCTTCATCGAGCAATTGGATGAATTTATTTTTAAATTCGCTTAAAGCAATTTTATCTTGTGGACGCTTTGGACCGGCGACACTGGGTTCAACGGTGGAAAGATCCAATTCCAACACATCTGTATATTCAATGTCGTCTTCATTCTCACGCCACAGCATATTTTTCTTGCAGTAGGTTTCCACCAAATCGAGCTGTTCTTCAGAACGATTGCTTTGCCGCATATAGTGCAAGGTTTTGTCATCAATGGGAAAATAAGTAATGGTGCAACCAAATTCCGGGGACATATTCCCTATGGTCGCCCTATCCGGCACCGTTAGATTTTCGAGTCCAGGACCAAAAACCTCTACGAATTTGCCAACCACCCCATAATTTCTAAGAAGTTGGGCAATGGTCAACACTAAATCCGTGGCGGTAGTTCCTACTGGAAGTTTCCCAGAAAGTTTCAATCCGATCACTTCTGGCGCAATAAAATAAATAGGTTGCCCCAAGAGTGCAGCTTCAGCTTCGATACCGCCAACGCCCCAAGCTACCACGCCAATTCCGTTAACCATTGGTGTATGGCTGTCGGTCCCGACCAAAGTGTCCGGAAAAACTTCACCATCACGGGCAATGACGCCTTTGGAAAGATATTCTAAATTGACTTGGTGACAGATTCCCATTCCGGGGGGAACCACACTAAAATTTTTAAAGGCTTTCTGACCCCATTTTAAAAAACGGTAACGTTCATTATTGCGTTTGTATTCCTCATCAATATTGCGATTATAGGCATATTTAGTTCCAAAATAATCCACTTGCACCGAATGATCCACGACAAGATCCACAGGAACCATCGGATTTATCGCATCCGGATTTTTACCTTTTCTGGCAACCTCCGCACGCAAAGAAGCAATATCCACTATAGATGGAACGCCTGTGAAATCCTGCATCAGCACCCGGGCGGGTTTAAACGGGATATCCTTATCGGAACCTTTGGGGCTCCAATGAAGTAAGGTGTCTATATGTTCTTTGGTCACGGCAAATCCATCGAAGTTTCGCAAGGTGTTTTCCAACAAAATACGGATCGAAAAAGGCAATTTCTTTATAACATTCCCCTGTTTTTGAAGTTCGGTAAGGCTGTAATAATCAAAGTTGCCGTTTTTTGTGGACAATGATTTTTTGATGTGGTAAGGATCTTTGGACATAATTTATGTTTTTAAATTTTCGTAATTTCGATTTTATGGAACACAGATGATTGCTCAATCCGACTTCGATTTGCTATTGGGGCAGCGTTCTATTTATTTTCCAAAACCCGTTTCAGTACGACGGCTTGGTTCATTTTTTCATCTTTTGCCGCGTAGAGCAAGGTAACAGTTTTTTTCTTGGCAATCTTCGTGATTTCCTCCAAATTATCGAGATGGTTTTTCAATTCCTTTTTATAGCGTTCCTCAAATTCACTAAAACGTTCTTCTTTGTGGTCGAACCATTTCCGCAGATCATCCGAAGGGGCAATTTCTTTATTCCAATCGTCGAGTTTCGCATCTTCCTTGGAAACCCCACGCGGCCAAAGACGATCCACTAAAATACGGAGGCCGTCTTTTTTGGCATAAACGTCATAAATACGTTTTATCTTGATGGGGTGCATCTCACTCTAATTTGAAAGTTCTTGTTCCAGTTTTATAGCATTGGGAAATAGGATATTATTTTCCAAGTGAATATGCAAGTGCAAATCGGTTTCATAATCTTTCAGCAGCCCAAAAGTTACCCGGTAGGTGTTGCATGCATCAGCCGGCGGCGTGTAATCATGTGTAAGTTTCGCGATTTCCCTAAAACGTTCGCCCTCAGTTTCGTGTTCACTCATCATTTTTTGAATGGGAGCGATGACCGACCCAAATGATTTCGGGTCTATTTTTACACCTTTCTCCTGTTCCTTTACCATTTTTCGCATCAGTGGAAACAACATCAATTCTTCTCTTTTCATATGCGTTGTCAATTCCCCGGCGGAAGCATTGAAATGCTCGAAAATTTCGATTAATTCGGGGTGTTTATCGCCGTGGACTTTGCAAATTTTCGTGAGGTATTCCTTTAAAATGGGAATCTGTTTTTCGGCATAACGATGGTGTTTTTTCTCCACATAATCTGCCAACAAATCCAATGGCCAAGATTGATAATCGGTGGTGTTTTGAGAGCTTTGCTGTTGAACGCTCTCAATTTCTTTCACCATAGCCATCGTATCCAATTTTTTATCTTCGCAAGCCGCGGCTGTACTTCGGTTTCCTTGACAACAAAAATCTATTTTATGATTTTTGAATATTTGGGCGGTACGGTAGTCTTCCGCTACGAGTTCTCCTATTATTTTATTTTCTGTGAGTTGCATAATTATAGTTTTAAGGTTATTGTTAAATAAATTCAATTTCAGAGTCCATTGCCATTAATGCAACCGCCTTAAAATCGGTCAATAGTTGCAGGGAATGAGGTTTTTTTGCGGGAATGATATACACACCTTCTTTTTCAAGGGTTTGCTCTTTCCCGTCAATTTTCAGCAAGGCACTGCCTTCTTGCACGATCACCACCGCTTCTTTAGTGCTGATGTGTTCAGGCATTTCCATTCCTTTTTTTCCAGTTACATTGAAAGTTCTGAAGCTTTCGCCAACTTTCAGCGGGGTCATTACAGGTTTTTCTATTGTTTTTTCCATTTATGTGATTTTTATGATTATCGTTTATGCGCCCCAATTTTCCAACTCTTCAGCGGTCCAAAGCGATGGAAAGAATTTTCGTTGCTGGTATTTTGGGTGCAAATATTTTTTCCATTCGGAACCTCCTGTCGCGGCTTGGTTCTCTCCTTTTTTATCTAAATAATATTGGGCGGTGTTCAAGTGAACCAAGGGCCATTCGATATTATATATTCTGTCGAAATCTTTTAGTTTTTCGATCAACTTTTCCGAAGGGTTTTTCATTTGAAGCATTTTATCTTCCAAAGTATTTCCTTGTATTTCCTTTGCCAAGCGAATAAATTCATCCAAATATTTTTCCTCGAACAACCGCAAGGTCAAGGTTTTCTTTCCCGTAGTCCGATTTAACCCGGCATCGCGCCAATAAATATTTTCAAAATAATCTTCAACGGTCGGGTTTTTCGCCAATCGCCTTTTTCCGGGCTTGTTGATCAGATTTTCGAGCCGGGTACAATAAATTTCAATAAACCGAAATTGCGCACTTTGAAAACCACTTGCCGGTGCCAAAGTGCTTCGAAAAGTATTGTAGTCGTCATAATCCATTCCCACGGTCATCACATCATACGAAGTAATCAGCATTCCTGTATATCGGTTGATACGATTAATTTTTTCGATCAAAAATTCCTCGGAAAGCTTCTCTTCGGTCGCAATTTGTTTGATTTCGTGGAGAACAAGTTTCAACATTAGTTCCACAACTTGATGGTACATGATGAAAATTTCTTCATCCTTAAAATTTGTGCGTGGTTTCTGAAGGGAAAGCAGTGTATCTACCTGAATATAATCCCAATAAGTAATGGGTTTTGCGTGTAACAAACCTTTCAAATAGGTTTCGGGGTTTTCGCCCAAATTCTCATATTTCTTGTTGATCTTCTCAATTATTTCATCTTTCATAGCTGTTTTTCATAAAGTTTATATCCATAAATAAAAAGGCAAATGACTTTTATAATCTCAAAAGCCACGTAATAATAATGTAGAAAGGATTCTGCCACTTCTTTTCCCGCGATGACATCTGCGGCCCGATCGTCCAGAAAAGGAAGCAACCAAATTGTCTGCAAAAACAGCAAAATAAGCGGGATTAAATAATAGAGTTCAACGCTTTTGAAAATATGGTTTTTTGCAAAGAAAAGATTTGCCCCGATGCAGATCGCAAAAACCCATTCCATAATATTAAGCGCCCCAAAAACAAGCGCACCGATTCCCAAACCGAGGGGAACTGTAATGCCAGGTGCTTGAAATTTAATCCAGGCTTCCATAAAACTGATGGCTCCCACAAACCCTAACCATAGGAATACAGAAATTTGAGCGATAGGATATTTTACAGTATAGTTCATATCAGAGGTTTTTCTGAGGAGTTTTTATAATATTCCAATTTCATTAGAAACATTTCGGCCATTTTATTGGAACGCCAAATGGCTTCCTCGGCTATACCAGAAATACAATATCGCCTCTACTTTCAATTTCTTGTTTCATTAGTATCTATTGTTGTGTCGCCACTAATCTGTTCAGCAAGCGGTACCACAACTATTTATTTTGTTCCTCCGCGAATCCTGTGGAATTCAATGTTCATTTTTGTTCTCATTTTTGCTTTCAAAAGGTAGAAATTTCGCAGAAAATTATATCACACAAAAGACTTATAAAATTCTGGAGTCCAATACATTATCATATAAAATATTCCGAAGGCAATAAAAGCAATGAGCAGCGCCCAAACCCAGGCGGGAATAGCGGTCGGGGTTTCGGAACCACGGATCACAAAAGAATCGTTGGTTTCACTTCCGTATGCATTTATGGTTATGGGGGTTTGTGAATCAATAATCTCGTTATCCTTCAAACCAAGAATGGAAATTGCAGGCCCATTCCTAACTTCAAAAGGAACATTTCGGACACCTTCCACCCCACTGGAAGATTTGGCAACAATTTTCAAACGGTGTTTCCCGTCGGGGATTTTTGTGGAATCCAGAACAAATTTCACCGGAGGGGCAAACTCGGCAAAAGGTTTTGGTTCGTCATCCAAAAAAACCTTCACTATTCGCTTATCTTCGTGTGTTTCAGTTTTCATTTAATACGATATTTTTAATGTGACCGGGTTCACCTTCTTTGGGTTTTGCCAAATATTTTATTGCGAAAAAAAGAGCCAGACCTACCGTAATTACTGCCACGGTGGTAATAATATAATCGGCGTTACCCGCCGGGCCAGGTCCGTGTGTGATTCCCTGTAGGATTTTAGGTTGATTTTTCTCACATATCTCGCATGCAAAAGATTTTACTCCAGCAAACAAAAAGGTTATGAGCAGTACTACGAGCTTTTTCATGTTTTATCTTTTTTAATTACTACATCCTTCATCACAAAATATTAGTCACAACACTGGAAAAATTTTCCAAAATCATTTAGCTTTTTCAAATACCAGTGCACTATTTATACGAATTACTATTTTATTGATTCAGTTGCATCACGTATTCCCGCACTTTTTTCACATCTTCCGCGGTAACTGGTGGCGCATCATTTCCCCAACTGTTGCGTTCATGCGTGGCGATCGCCGCGATCTCCTCATCAGACAACTGTGCTGCAAATGGTGGCATCACTGCAAATTCGCTACGTGCATCATATCCTTGTAGGATAATCTGTAGCATTAATTTAGGATCTTCATCGTTTACGATAGGACTTCCTTTCAGTGGCGGAAATGCACCAACAAGTCCAGAACCTGCTTCTTGGTGGCAGGACGCGCAAGTGCTTAGGTACAACTGTTTGCCATCCAAACCGCCGCTTCCCGAGTTGGGTTTTCCATCCATAATTTTCGGGATTTTGCTGGCGGGAATAAATTCTACCGTTTCGCTGCCGGGCATTTTTGCCTGTTTTAGACCTTTAAGGTATGCTACCAACTGCAAGGCTTTTGGTTTTGCCACTATTTTTTTGCCTGGAACATTATAGAATTCTTTCGATAAATTCAGCACTACGTCTTCCTTGGTAATCTCCGTACTATCTTTCGCTTTGAACATCCACGAATAACTAGGCATTATGGAAGCCGGGGACACCGATCTTGGATTAAAAAGGTGCATTAAATGCCAGGTTTCACTTGGTTGACGCACGCCAATATTCGTCAAATCCGGACCGGTACGTTCACTGCCCAAAATAGAGGGAGACTGGCGCCAAACATCCATACGCTGTTTATCATAATAAAAATCTGAAGGAATGGAAGGCCTATCGCCCCACATTTTATCCATTTCAATATTGCGTACCTGTTGGGTATGGCATGCCATACAATTTTCGGAAACATATACTTCCAGTCCTTGACGTTCCTGGGCAGTCATAGGTTCGGCGGTAGGCAAAGGTTCAACATACGACAAGTTGGTAGCTGGCACGATAGAGACAAAAATTACGAGCACGAGATACACTCCCACCGCAACGATGATCAACATTTTTAGGTCTTTATGGAAATTGAACATAGTTATTGATTTATCCAGTTATTGTTAAGATTCAGTACTATAAACGACTCTATTTTCAAGTCCCGGGACTTCTTCTTTCGGCCTGCCTTTCACCATATAATAGAAATTATAGGCAAAAACCAAGTGAGAAAAGAACATCAAGGTTCCACCTACAGCGCGCCATACCCAAAATTCTTTCATCAGTATCACTGATTCTATAAAAGCATTTCCTTCAATCCAGCTCAATCCTTTCAAACTACCTCCTACCATAAGAGAGATCATATAGGCGAACAGGCCTACAAAAGCCATCCAAAAATGAGCCCCCACCAATGTTTGTGGCGGTTCTTTCCCCGTCAATTTTGGTACGATAGTATAAATTCCCGCCCATAGAAAAAATGCGATAATCCCGTACATGGTCATATGGGAGTGCGCCACATTGAAATCGGTGAAATGCCATATATATTGGGTAAACCGAAAGGCCTGAAAACTACCTTGGGAAGAACCCACAAAATAAAAGATGGTCCCGACCAAAAAGAAGGGAAGCACATAACTTTTTGAAATATGGTTCCAGCTTCCTTTCATGGTCAACAAAAAGTTGGTGGCACCGGCAATTACGGGAATGAACATTCCCATACTAAAAACAATGGCAACCGTTTGAAGCCACCAAGGAATAGGACTAAAAACAAAGTGATGCGTTCCAATATTGGTATAAAATAAAATTTGCGTCCAAAATGCCAAAACCCCCAAAGAATAGGAATAGATAGGTTTATTCAAAGATGCGGGAAGATAATAATAAACCAGACCCAAGGTAAATGTCATAAACCACATTCCTACCGCATTATGCATATAGAATCCGGCGATGACCGTTTCGCCCAATCCGTTTTGGTAGAAAGGTAAATAGCCCACAACACCGATGATAGCGATAAATGCCAGGGCCGCCAGCATAAACCAGTTCGATATATATATTTCGGATATTTTACGTTTGGCGACTGTTTTATAAAAGTTAATAAAAGTGAGGACGATCCCGGCAAGAAAAAGTCCCATAATTGGCCAAATATATTCACGATATTCCCCGCCTCCGTTATTGATACCGGCCATTAAGGCAATATCACCAAGGAAAACGGCGAGGTTAAATAAAATGAAAGCCCACCATGCTTTTTTACGACTGTGAAGAACCGTATTAGAAGTACGTGCTATCACAAAATATCCAAGTCCGATCATTGCTAAAGAAGACCAACCCCAGAAAACAGTATTGGTATGAACGGGGCGCAGACGACCAAATGAAAGCCACGGAATTTTATCCAGTTCGGGCCAAATAAATTTTAATCCCAGATACTCACCAATTAAAGTTCCAAAGACCAACCAAAAAGCGGCCGCACCCAAATAATAAAGAATAATCTTCTTTAAACCCTCAGGAGTTTCAACTCGTATACTCGACTTTTTTTTTTCGTCGAAAAGCGGATTTTCAGGTCTGCTTGTTAGATTATGGATCAGACCTTTTTTATCTTCAGCCCTATTCTCACTTCCAAGTTCATTACCTTTTAATTTATAGTGTCGGGCTGCTTTACGTTTTTCAAGAATATCATCAATCTCTTCATCTTGAAGATCAATAAGCTCGTCACTAAATGCAATGCGTTGTTTTTGCACCTGTTTTTTCCTAATTTTAGAAATGTAGGAATTCAGCCTTGCAAGCAGAATAACAACCGCTACAACCAACACCACAACTACTAAAACTATGGTTCCAATGACACCGGGACTGGTAAGCCAATTTTCGGTATCTGCCGAATTTTGTGCCATTAAAGAAATTGGAAGAAACATGAATAGTAAAACTTGAATAATTTTTCTCATCTTTAATAATTTAATACTTTTATATACACGAATTATTTTTAGCGTTTTAAATAGGTTTCTTGGTTCTCCAAACCGATTGCCATTTCGTATATATTCGTGTTTTGCAACATCTTGAGCAATCCTTCTCGTATGTGTTTATATTCGTTGTGAACGGGGCACGGATAGTTTTCGGAACATTCTTTTAAACCGAGTCCACATTGTGTGAACATCTCCTTTCCATCAATAGTTTCCACCACTTCCAATAATTTTGTTTCTTTCATTTTCGTTCCCTCAAATTTAAATCCGCCTGTGGGACCTTTTGAGGAAGTGATTATATTTTGTTTCGTTAATTGTTGCAAAATCTTTGCGGTAAAAGCCACTGGGGAATCAATCATAACCGCAATATCCTTTAAAGTAGCGCGCTCTTGATTAATAGATTTATGGGCAATATAAAGAGTTGCCCGAACCCCATATTCACATGCTTTTGAAAAAATCATTTCCTTTCTTTTTTCAATATAATAACACAGCTAAATTACAATTTTTTACTGCATCAATATCCAGATATTCACGATAAGCAAGATTATACAAATTCCCAGCGCGCCCAAAAGGGAATTGAAAATGATTTTAGGTTTTAAATTAGCCAAAATCGTCGTATTGTACCACATACAAGCCGCTACCGCCAAAAAAAGCTGAACCATTTGGCTGAAACCGTGCCCATTCATCAAGATCACCATTGCGGCGGCACCACCCACACAACTGGTCAGAATAATGGCTAAAGTGGCATAACCCAAATACATTTGTTCAAAATCGTAATAGAGTTTATTATAAAGTCCCATAACAAAATAATGTTTTGATTAATGGAGCAAATTTATGTCAAATTTTTATTTCGGACAAATATATCCGAATATATCCGAATACGCGTATTTGATTTTATCATATTTCAAGAAAAATTCTTGGTTGACAAAATGTTGGTTTGTTTGTAAAGCAAAAAAAAAATGCGACCTGTTTCCAAATCGCATTTTCAAATTTAAATTAGTGAGGTCTATTTCAATTTTTTCTTCACAGCCACTTCGTGGAATGATTCCACGATATCATCTATCTGAATGTCGTTGTAATTTTTCACCTGCAATCCACAGTCATATCCTTTGGCAACTTCTTTCACGTCATCTTTAAAACGTTTCAAGGAAGCCAATTCGCCTGTGTAAATAACCACGTGATCGCGAATCAACCGAATTTGATTGTTGCGGACGATTTTTCCATCGGTCACCATACAACCTGCAATAGTACCAACTTTAGAGATTTTGAAAGTTTCCCTAATTTCTGCTGAACCGGTAATTTCTTCTTTCATTTCCGGAGAAAGCATGCCTTCCATCGCATCTTTTAAATCGTTGATCGCATCGTAAATAATAGAATAAGTTCTAATGTCAATTTCTTCACGTTCAGCAATCTGACGGGCATTTCCGGCCGGTCGAACATTAAATCCTATAATTACCGCATCGGAGGCAGAAGCTAACATTACGTCACTTTCAGTAATGGCGCCAACCCCTTTATGAATAATATTTACTTGAATTTCTTCTGCGGAAAGTTTCTGGAAACTATCTGTTAGAGCTTCCACCGAACCATCCACATCTCCTTTCAAAATGATGTTCAATTCCTTGAAATCCCCTAATGCAATACGGCGTCCAATTTCGTCCAACGTAATATGTCGCTGAGTTCGTACCGCTTGTTCGCGCTGCAATTGTGTTCTTTTGGCCGCAATATCTTTGGCTTCCCGTTCATCGGCCATTACCTTGAACTTATCGCCCGCTTGTGGCGCCCCGTCCAGACCCAAAATGGATACCGGTTTTGATGGCCCAGCTTCTTGCACCAAATTTCCACGTTCATCGTGCATCGCCTTGATCTTTCCACTGTGCTTCCCGGCCAAAACATAATCACCGTTTCGGAGCGTTCCCGCTTGCACCAATACCGTTGAAACATATCCCCTGCCCTTGTCCAAAAAGGCTTCCACAACTGTACCGAGTGCCATTTTGTTAGGGTTGGCTTTGAGTTCCAAAATTTCTGCTTCCAACAAAACTTTTTCCAAGAGTTCTTTCACCCCGGATCCCGTTTTTGCTGAAATATCATGTGATTGAATTTTTCCTCCCCAATCTTCTACCAATAAATTCATGGCCGCCAATTGCTCCTTCACCCTTTCGGGATTTGCAGCGGGAAGGTCCACTTTATTAATCGCAAACACGATAGGAACTCCGGCCGCTTGAGCGTGTGAAATGGCTTCTTTGGTTTGCGGCATTACGTCATCATCGGCTGCGATTACAATGATCGCGATATCTGTTACTTGCGCCCCTCTTGCTCGCATTGCCGTAAAGGCTTCGTGACCTGGGGTATCCAAGAAGGCGATTTTTTGGCCATCTTCCAGTTCTACGCCATACGCACCAATATGTTGTGTGATGCTCCCACTTTCGCCGGCAATCACATTTTCTTTTCGTATATAATCCAACAAGGATGTTTTCCCGTGATCCACATGTCCCATTACGGTAACAATCGGAGCCCGTGGTTCCAAATAACTCGGATCTTCTTCCTCTACTTCAGCGGTTTCTTCGACATCGGCGGAAATAAATTGAACTTCAAAATCGAATTCCTCCGCTACAATGCTCAAAGTCTCTGCATCTAAACGCTGGTTCATCGTTACCATCATTCCCAAAGACATGCACGCGGAAATGATTTTTGTAACTGGCACGTCCATCATAGTAGCGATTTCACTCACCGTTACGAATTCAGTTACCTTTATTGTTTTGCTGTCAACTTCTTGTTGTGCGAATTCTTCTTCCGATTTTAAACGGTGTTGATCACGTTTGTCCCTTCTGTATTTCGCACCTTTTCCTTTTCCTGATTTACCTTGCAATTTCTCCAAGGTTTCCCGCACCTGTTTTTGGACTTCTGCTTCTGTTAGCTCTTCCTTTCCAGCCGGAGACGGACGGCGTTTGCCGCGGGCTCCTTTGTTTGCGTCGCCTCGACTAACCCTCGGGGCAGCTTCTTTGCTGATTCGACGTCTTCGTTTTCTTTTATCGGCACCTGTTCCGCCGCCAGCGGCAGTACTTTCTTTTTTAACCTCTTTCTTTTTGGAGGCACCCGGGCCAGAGCGCACAGGCTTTTTGAACTTAGAAAGATCTATTTTTTCCCCTGTAAAATTAGGGCCGTTTAATTTTTGATATTGTGTGGCTACCTTTTCAGATTCTTTTTCAACAATTTCTGCTTCCTTCTCCGCCGCTTTTTCCGAACCTATTTTTACATCTTGTTTCCGAACTTCGATTTCCTTTTTTGGTTCTTCTTTTACCGGAGCCTGCTCTTCTTTCGGCTTTTCTACCGGTTTTTCCTTTGTTTTTTCAGCGGCCTTTTCTTCTGGTTTTTTTTCGGTTTTTGTCACTTTCGGAATATCGGCAGGAACTTCTTTTGGCTCAGGTTTTTTGTCCAAATCTATTTTCCCAACTTGTTTGGGGCCGCTAAGTTTGGCACGGGCTTGAACCACTTCTTCACGTTTTTCTGTTTGCCGTTGTTTTTCTTCCAGTTCTTTTTCGCGTGCAATTCGTAGTTCCTCTTTTTCTTTTCTCCGCTCTTCGCCCACTTCTTTTGAGGCTACTTTCTTGCTTTTATCGGTCTGGAATTCATCAAAAAGTACCTTATAAACTTCTTCGGAAATTTTGGTGGTAGGTCGTGCCTCGATTTCGTGTCCGTGGGTATTCAAAAATTCCACGGCACGGTCAAGTGAAATATTGAATTCACGTAATACCTTATTCAATCGCATTGTTTTTGCTCCAGCCATAAATTACCTCTAAATTATCTCTTTATTCTTGTATTTCGTATCGCCCAAAAGTAACAATTAATCTTCAAATTCTTCTTTAATGACACGGATCACGTCTCGGATGGTTTCTTCTTCCAAATCGGTTCTCCTAACCAAGTCGTCCACATCTTGCTCTAAGATACTTTTGGCGGTATCCAATCCTATTTTTGCGAATTCGACGATCACCCAATCTTCAATCACATCGTTGAATTCCGTAAGTTCTACATCTTCTTCATCTTGAACCCCTTCGCGGATCACGTCTATTTCATATCCGGTCAATTGTCCTGCTAACCGAATGTTGTGCCCGCCGCGGCCAATGGCTTTGGAAACTTCTTCGGGGCGCAACATAACTTCTACGCGGCCTGTTTCTTCATTTATTTTAAGCGAAGTGATTTTCGCGGGACTCAACGCGCGTGTAATAAAAAGTTGGGTGTTGGTCGTATAATTGATGACATCAATATTTTCATTGCCCAATTCGCGAACAATTCCGTGAATACGGGAACCTTTCATCCCAACACACGCCCCTACCGGATCTATTCTGTCATCATAGGAATCGACTGCCACTTTTGCTTTTTCACCGGGAATCCGGACCACTTTTTTCACGCTGATCAATCCATCGAAAACTTCGGGGATTTCTTGTTCGAACAATTTTTCCAAAAATACAGGCGAAGTTCTGGAAAAAATAATGGTGGGTTTATTGCCTTTCAGTTCCACACTTTCAATGATTCCACGTACACTTTCCCCTTTTCTGAAAAAATCTGATGGAATTTGCCGATCTTTCGGCATCACCAGTTCATTCCCGTCATCGTCCAATAGAATTATGGCGCGATGCCGAATATGGTGCACTTCCGCCGTGTAAATTTCTCCTTCCAGATCCTTGAACTGCTTGTAAATGTTGGTATTATCATGCTCGTGAATTTTTGAAATCAGGTTCTGACGTAATGCCAAAATGGACCGACGGCCCAAATTGAACAATTTTACTTCTTGCGAAACATCTTCACCAATCTCAAAATCCGGTTCAATTTTTTGCGCTTCGGACAAAGAAATCTCCTGGTTCTCATCTTCTACTTCCCCATCGGCAACCACCACACGGTTTCGCCAAATCTCTAAATCACCTTTATCAGGGTTGATGATAATATCGAAGTTGTCATCTTCCCCAAATTTCTTTTTCAATGCGTTGCGAAACACATCTTCCAAAATGGCCATCAGGGTTACCCTGTCAATTAATTTATCATCTTTGAACTCTGAAAAGGAGTTGATCAAATCGATATTTTCCATATCCTTCTTTCTTAAAATTTTATCATCACTTTTGCTTCAATAATATCCGCATAATCTATTACGGCTTCCTTTTTTACCGTTATCTTTCCTTTTCCAATGGGTTTGGGCTCACGGCTTTTCCACTCCAAGGAAATGTTTTGATCCGTGGCGTTTATCAAATCCGCCTCGAAAGTATCTTCTTTTGTTTTTATGGATAATTTTCTTCCGATATTTTTTTTGAACTGCCTTGGAAGCGTCAAGGGTTGGTTGGCGCCTGCCGAGGTTACCTCCAGTGAGAAATCAATTTCTTCGCGGTCCAAATTGTTTTCGATTTTCCGGCTTACTTCCATGCAATCGTTCACTGAAACGCCAGTATCGGCATCTATTACCACTCGAATGTGATTGTCATCACTCACTTCAAGAACAATCAAGAATAAACTCGGATTTTCTTCGATGACCTCTTCCAAAAGGCCTTTTACTTTTTCCTCTAACATCAACTTTTTTTATAAAAAGAGGGGACTTTATGTCCCCTCCTTCCACTTTAATTTCAATGGTGCAAATATACAAAAAAATTCTAAAACATTAAAAACGTGGAGAATCATTTTTTTTTGTAAATTTAGGCTATTCTTTAACAAATCTAAATCCATTCCCCCATGAAACGAATTCTAGTTCCCACAGATTTTTCCGAGCAGGCCGAAAACGCACTTAAAGTCGCCGTGCAACTGGCAAAGAAACACGATAGTGAAATCTTTTTGCTGCATATGTTGGAATTACCGCTGCAACTCGTCGATCCCGCCCGCAGTGGCTCCGGAAACCTACCGGAATCATTGTTCTTCATGAAATTGGCTCATCAACAATTTGATGAAGTCTTGTCCAGGCCTTATTTACAAGGAATAAAAATCCATGAAACCGTGGATTTTCAGGGAGCTTTCGATGGAATCATGGATATTAGCCAGCAACACAACTGCGATTTGATAATTATGGGTTCCAATGGCGTCACGGGTTTGAAAGAAGTTTTCATTGGCTCCAACACGGAAAAGGTGGTTCGACATTCCCAGATACCAGTATTGGTTATTAAAAATGAGCATTTAAATTTTCATGTGGAAGAATTTATTTTTGCAACAGATTTCACCAAGAAAATGCAAAAACCATTTCTGGAAGCCGTCAGTTTTGCCAAAAAAATGGGGGCAAAAATTCACCTGGTTTATATCAATACCGCCAACAAATTTAAAACGACCATGTATTTGGAAAATATTATGTCCGAATTTGTAAAAGATTTGGAATTTCAGAATTACACGTTGAACGTGCACAATGACAGTTCCATAGAAACCGGAATTGTTAATTTTGTAATGCGGAAAAAGGCAAACCTCATCGGTATAAGTACCCACGGAAGAAAAGGTCTGGCCCATTTGTTGAATGGTAGTTTGAGCGAAGACTTGGTCAACCACGTGGATATGCCGGTCATCACATTCAAAATACCCGAATAGAGGTCAGGAGATAGATTCCTGTTCTAAAATTGGTTAACCCAGCAAATATCAAGTTGAGCGCAGTCGAAACCTACATTTGTATAGACCAATGATAATTGACCGCCCGCCAGAATGATTAGTCGGGCTGGCCCCTCAAAAGGCAAAAGTTCTTCGCTAAAACACGAATAGTCAGAAGTTTAAAATTTATGACTATATGTCTTTAACTACTGACCTCTCTACCCGAAAATCCTCGATTTTTAAAGCATTGATTTCAAAAGACCTTTTTTAATACAAGACCAAAAGTAGTTCCAAAAAGATTTGGTCCGGTCACGCTCCGCGGTTACCCCGTTTTTCGTGACGGTACCATTCTTTGGATTTTTTCTCACAAAAATATTAGCGATTGCTGAAAGGAATTTGTTTTTTTCTTCTCCATTTTTTTTCAATACGGTCACTGTAAAGTCATCGTAATCTATTCTTATGTCGCCTTTTGCACGAATATTATTTCCTCCAAAATTGAAATATAGCGCGTCCAAGTTTCCTTCTGCTTTTATGTGCAAGCCCGGCACAAAAAATGGATTTATGGCTTCGGGCGGAATATTTCCCGCATTTCCAGAAATAGTAAACCGGCCTCCCTTGTCATTTATTTTGAATTCCCAATTTACCTGCAAATCTGTGGTGTTCATAAACTTTGTTCGCACATTCACTTTTGTGGTTGGAAAATTTTCATCGTCCAAATTCTGGTTTGTCAAGTTGGAAATCTCAGCGGAAAGATCATAAAAAGCAACGGTTCCCAATGGCCGATCCGTTTTTATGCGTTCTTGATATTTGAGAAAAATATTGGACAATTCCACTTTTTCAATAGCCAATTTCAGTTTCAGGTCACGCAGCATTTGGCTGTACATTTTCTTGGTCCTAACGTCATCGGTAACTGTTTTGTCCCTGTAAATTTCAAAATCGGCACCAGCGATTCGCACCAATGGCGAACTAAAAACAGGATGATCCATAACATATTCGAAAACGGGCGAATCAATTGCCAGAGAATCAATATTCAGGGTGTACATATCTTTTTCATAAGGAACGATTTTTCTCATTTCAGACCTGGAATATTTTGGCAAAAGGCTTATTTCTTCTAAAGAAAACTTTTCATCGGAAAACAAAAAATAATCTGCCCGAACTATTTGATATTGATCCATATCATAATATATATTTTTCACATCGCCCTTATATTTCCCGTAATCGAAAGGGATTTTTCTGGAAATGGTTTTATTATTAAAAGAAATCGCGTTTATTTTCAAGGAGTATTTTTCCGCGGAAAAAATGGTGTCTTTATTTTCTTTAAGAAAAAGGAACGAAGCGTTTCGAACTTCAATAGTATGGATCAAAAAATCCTTTGCTATTTTTCTAGTTTTATTTTCAGAAGAATCACTTTGGTGCTCATAAAGAATTATTTTTGGTTGTTCCACTAAAATCTTTTCAACATCAACCTCATCGTTCATAAGCAATTTCCAATAACCCAGGTTTTGTATTTCCAATTTCCCGAGACTTGCATGAATTTCTTGCGTCGAATATGAAATTCCGGTCATTTGCATTTCGCCAAAAAGAATTTTCGTTTCCAAACTTTCGTAGTGAAGTGTTTTGTCCGGAAATTTCTCAGAAAGAAAGCTCTCAATTTTCTTTTCGGCCAAGCTGTTCAGAACCACAATCCCTATCGCAGCTATTATAAAGATCAGAATAAGGTAGAGCAAAGTTTTTTTTAAGTTCAAACGCATGGATTTTAATCAAAGATTTCAATGCTTAAAGATATCTTTCTTTTTAAGAAAATCCCCCAATTTGCAATTATTTAACGGATTCGAACAACAATTTGATGTTATCTTTGCACAATGAAAACGATCTTAAAATCTTGGATGCTTTTACTTTCTATTGTGGCCGAAGTTTCGCTGGGCCTTTTCACTTATTTGCATTTCAACAATCTTCTATTTCGCTTTCTGTTCTTTGTATTAACAACAATTATTGTGGCCATGATAATTGTAAAAGTTGCGAGTGAAGATGATATTGATGAGGATCAAAGTTTTACAGACAATCAAGAGCAACTTGCCGATTAAATCCCTTTATCGCTATTTTTGATTATTATTCGAAAAATAATATTTTCTTAACACAGTTCGTTAATTATTTATCAATTATATTTATTTTAAGTAAGCT
Source organism: Flavobacteriaceae bacterium (assembly GCA_041689995.1). Taxonomy (GTDB): domain Bacteria; phylum Bacteroidota; class Bacteroidia; order Flavobacteriales; family Flavobacteriaceae; genus DASSWG01. Next base: position 20,010 of record JBDNFD010000099.1, read on the forward strand.
TCATAATTTGTCAAAGTATCTTAGAGAAATAATTCTAAAACCTTTTTACGATGACAACTTACCAATCCTCCATCATTCTGAAAGAAGTCCACAATTTAATCACTTATAGTTGCAGGAACAAAAGTTCTCGCATAGGCGGATTTGACACCATGCATTTGGCGATTATCAAAAAATATTACAAAGCTTCCGATGTGCAGATAAAACGAAGCGATTCCGAGATATCCCTAAAAATAGAAGTTCGAAAAGGCGAATATGTACACGTGGATTTCAAATGCCCTGATATGGAATCCTTTTTGAAATCTTGCATAGAAAAGGATGGTAATAGTTTGGCGTTCTACCAACACATGCTAACTTATTACAATGTGGTCTCAAAACCCTTATTGGAATAGAAGACCTATTTTGCCCAAAATTCGCCTTCAACCATGAATCTTAAACTAAATCGTTATTTTTGAAAAAAAACAGGAAGATTTATGGAAGAGAAAATGATGTCCCAGAAAAAGCCGACGTTCCCTATCAATAAGCAGTTCAATATTTATTTGACAAAATACAACCGGAACACGAAAATCCCGGTATTTTACGAAGATTTGCTGCGCTTTTCGGGATCTATTACGGTTTATGATCGGCATGAACGAAACACCTTTTGGGTGCGGTGTTATTATCCTGATCACGAACGCGACGGAATTGACAAGAGTTTGAAAAGGGTTTATACGCTATTACATTCTGATGGTAGCGACAATTCCTTTCAGCACCTCAATGTAGATGCCATCGATTATTGCACTTTTGGAAATTCGAAGCCTTTCCGCGTAAAAATCCGGAATATTTTGAACGACAGTTTCACTCATTTCTATGTGAAAAAAGCCGATGCCTCGCGAATTTATGGACTGGAATTCGAACACATACTTTCTCCGCACCGCATTAATTTTCTGGTTTACGAAGAGACATTAATTGAAGAACATATCGCTGGAATTCCCGGCGATGTTTTTATCGAAAATAATCTGCAAAAGTGTGACGAACGCGCGAAAACACAAATTGCAAAGCAGTTTGTGAAATTCAATGAACGCTGCATGATCCGGTTGCTCGGAGATATGCGATCTTACAATTATGTGATTATTCCAACCCACGATTTCGACCACGTGGCCTATCAAATTCGGGCCATTGATTTTGACCAGCAATGTTATGAAGGAAATTTAAAGGTGTATCGTCCGCAATTTTTCAAAGAAAATTTGGTCATGGTGAACTTGGTTTCCCAGAAACTCGCCGATTCTTCCATTGAGCAATATCAGCGCGAAGAACGATCGCAGGTGGCGAAAAGATTGATCAATTCGCAAAAAAGATATACGGAATTAATTCGTTGTATGAGTCGTGATACGATTTCCACTCCGCAAAATGTGCTCCGCTTGAAAAAAGATTTGGCAGCTTACACAAAGGATATCAAATTCCGAAGACCTAAAACCATGGGCGGAATTCTAAAAACAGCCTTAGATTTTGTAAAGCGAAATTATGTGGATATCAATGAAAAGGAAGCAATGGAATTTTAAATATTGTTCATGGGAATTTAAAACTTTTCATCACTGCATCGCCGATTCACTGAATAATCAACTTTTCTGCTCTTTGTTGAAATAGATCAAATAATAATACATCTGCTTTTCTTCGTCCCAACCTTTTTCAAGGAATTTCTCCGCACTTTCGGGATTAATAAAATCGAGTTTGATCTGAACGTTCGTATCCAAATTAATCACATTTTTAATGCTTTTCCGAGCAGCCGTGACGGCCGTGTTGGAAATGGGAAATTCAGAAAGATCTTCGATTTTATATTTTGGTGCTTTTTCTGTTTTATAATTCTGAAATTCCGGTATGAGTGCCGGATTTTCCATCACCTCGTTTAAAAATCTGGATTCTTCGAAAGCATCATTTTTGGCAAAATGGTTCACCGCACGGTTCATGAATAAAACCTCCTGCTGTTTATCCTCTGCCGGAAGAACAACATCTTTGGCAAAATTCTGGCAGAATTTCAGGTATTTTTTGGTGTAAAAATTGTCATCGGCCAAAACATCTACGCCCAAAAATTCTTCCAGCCAATATTTTGTATCATATTTATTGGAATCAATGGAAAGTATTTTGAAACCTTCTTCTTTTGACTTATTGAAAATCAGCGCTCCTTTGTCCAATTTATTCAAGCTAACACCATGTTGCAAAATGGCTTCCAAATTGCTGTTATTTTCGCTGAACTGTAAAAAATCGTGTTTCAATTCCGACTTAAAGATACCGACGGCATCGACTTTTTCATTGTCCAATAACATATTTTCAAAATAAACCACATACACTTCCCCGCTTTTGATATGCGGATGCATAGATTGATCATACAATAAAGTGGTGATTTTTTTTGACTGTTCATGAGCCGTTTTTGGAGAAGAAAAAATCTGGTCTACCAGTGAAAACAACGGATGAAATTCCAAATCGGTTTCATGGGAAAAATGATAATAATTTTCTTCCTTTTCGCGGAAAGCCTTTAGAAAATATTCCTTCAACAATGGTCGAAGTTCGTCTTCCACCCGATACGGTTCTTCAGAAAGAAATATTGGTTCATTCCTACTTTTATTTCCCACCCGGTGAATGGAAAGGTTTTCTATCTGAGCATTGAAGAGGTTTATCATATTGAAAGTGATGAGTGATGAGTGATGAGTGATGAGTGATGAGTGATGAGTGATGAGTGATGAGTGATGAGTGATGAGTGATGAGTGATGAGTGATGAGTGATGAGTGATGAGTGATGAGTGATGAGTGATGAGTGAT
>JBDNFD010000100.1:0-13308 GCA_041689995.1 Flavobacteriaceae bacterium
CAACAATTGGTACTTCGGAAGCTGTTTGATCATCTTTAGCTAATGCTTCTATGCCGTCAAGTTTTGTTCCATCAACTGAAATATCTCTGCCGTCAACAGTTCCAGTTACACCTACATTGCCATCAACAGATAAACTATCAACCTCCAATGTATCCACTTTTAACATCTTTAAACTATCACCATCAAATCTCACACGCAAGGTGCTATCGGTTTTTGAATAAACCAAATTAAGTACTTCCTGTTCTGAATAATAATGTAGATTTGTAGTAGCTGAATCTACTAATACCAAATTAAGTACTTCCTGTTCTGAATATTCGTGTAAATTTTTTCCATTTACAATACCCACTACAAATAACATAGTTATTATAATATTCAATATTTTCTTAATCATCTCTTTTTCCTTTATCTTAATTCCTAATTCCTATATTTCTTCCAATTCCTAATTCCTAACTCCTAACTCCTAATTAAATAAACCGCATCTTCTCCTTCATTTTCCATCCAGTTCACTTTTACCTTTTCTTCATTGATTGCATCGACTTTTCGACCGTTATAATCGGGTTGAATGGGCAGATGTCGACTAAATCTTCGATCTATTAAAGTCAATAGTTCAATTTCCTTTGGTCTGCCAAAAGATTGTATCGCCGTAAGCGCGGAACGAATACTTCTTCCGGTGAACAAGACATCGTCTACAAAAATGATGCATTTATCTTCGATAACACAATCTATGTTCGTGGTATTTGCTTTAAGCGGCTTATCACTTCTTCGGAAATCATCTCTGTAAAAAGTGATGTCCAAAGTACCCGATTTTATACTGGAAATTTGATAATCTTCCCGTAAAATTTTCTGAATCCGGTTTGCCAAAAAAGTCCCTCTTGGTTGAATTCCGACCAATACGGTTTCGGAAAAATCATCGTGTTTTTCGATCAACTGACAAGCCAAACGGTGCAAAATGATCTCTATTTCTTTGGAATCAAGTAAAATTTTTTGGTTCATTTTCTTGGCTTGAGACGTTTCCGTGGAAGCAAAAGTAATTATAAAAAATGATTTTCCGGGAATAGGGTACAATTAACGCGATAAGAGTGGAATTAATGAATTTTTCAATTTTATGTATTGCCGCCCAGAAAGGATTAGATTAGAAAAAAAATAAACCCCGCAGGTCTTAAAAACCTACGGGGTTTGGGATTCCATCCACTTTCTATAAGAAAAGCCGGGGACGGTTTTTACTTCACTTCTTCAAAATCGACATCTTCCACATCATCTTTTCCATCGTCATCTTTTGAATCCCCATTTTGGTCACCTTCAGGAGCCTGTTGTCCGGCAGGTCCTTGTTGACCTTCCGCTTGGGCTTTGTACATTTCTTCAGAAACCGATTTCCAAGTTTCATTCAATTTGTCCAAGGCTAGAGTGATTTTCTCCAATTCTTTGGTTTCGTAAGCTTTTTTCAATTCATCCAAAGCATCCTGCACCGGTTTTTTCTTGTCGTCGGAAAGTTTGTCTCCAAATTCCTTTAACTGTTTTTCGGTTTGGAAAATCATGGCGTCTGCTTCGTTCAGTTTGTCCACTTTCTCTTTGGCCGTTTTATCCGCTTCGGCATTTGCTTCGGCATCAGCTTTCATTTTTTTGATTTCCTCTTCGGTAAGTCCGGAAGAAGCTTCAATTCTAATGTCTTGCGATTTACCCGTTGCTTTGTCGGTGGCGCTCACTTTGATAATCCCGTTCGCGTCGATGTCAAAACTTACTTCAATTTGTGGTGTTCCGCGTTGTGCAGGTGGAATTCCATCTAAGTGAAATTTACCGATGGTTTTGTTGTCCGCTGCCATTGGGCGTTCACCTTGCAAAACATGTATTTCCACGCTTGGCTGATTGTCGGCCGCGGTCGAGAATACCTGCGATTTTTTTGTCGGAATGGTCGTGTTTGATTCGATAAGTTTAGTGTTCACACCGCCCATCGTTTCAATTCCTAGCGAAAGTGGCGTCACATCCAACAACAATACATCTTTTACATCTCCGGTCAACACACCTCCTTGAATGGCTGCTCCAATAGCTACCACTTCATCAGGATTCACTCCCTTATGTGGCTTTTTATTGAAGAATTTTTCAACTGCTTCTTGCACTGCTGGAATCCTTGTGGAACCTCCCACCAGAATCACTTCATCAATATCGCTTTTGGATATTCCCGCATCTTTCATAGCTTTATCGCAAGGTTTAATGGTTCGTTTCACCAAATCTTCAATCAATTGTTCAAATTTCGCACGAGAAAGTGTTCGCACCAAGTGTTTTGGACCACTTGCAGTAGCGGTAACATAAGGCAAATTAATTTCTGTTGAAGTCGTCGATGATAATTCGATTTTGGCTTTTTCCGCTGCTTCTTTTAAACGCTGCAAAGCCATCGGATCTTTTCTAAGATCGATATCTTCTTCTTTTTTAAATTCATCTGCCAACCAGTCGATTATTTTTTCATCGATATCATCTCCACCTAAGTGGGTGTCGCCGTCTGTGGAGAGTACTTCGAAAACACCGTCGCCCAATTCCAAGATAGAAACATCATGTGTTCCGCCCCCAAAATCAAATACCACAATTTTTTGATCTTTTCCTTTTTTGTCCAGTCCATACGCTAAAGCTGCTGCGGTTGGTTCGTTGATAATTCTTCTAACTTTCAACCCGGCAATTTCACCTGCTTCTTTGGTGGCGTGACGCTGAGAGTCGTTAAAATAAGCCGGAACGGTAATGACAGCTTCGGTCACATCTTGTCCCAAATAATCTTCAGCTGTTTTCTTCATTTTTTGAAGAATCATAGCTGAAAGTTCCTGAGGAGTGTAAAATCTTCCATCAATATCAACACGAGCGGTGTCGTTATCGCCTTTTACAACTTTGTAAGGCACCCGATGCACTTCTTTGGAAACTTCGGAAAATTTATTCCCCATAAAACGTTTAATGGAAGAAATGGTTTTTTCGGGGTTGGTAACGGCTTGGCGTTTTGCGGGATCACCGACTTTAATTTCGCCGCCTTCCACAAATGCGATTACTGACGGCGTGGTTCTTTTTCCTTCGGCATTGGGGATCACCACTGGTTCGCTACCTTCCATTACGGAAACACAGGAGTTGGTCGTACCCAAATCTATACCTATGATTTTGCTCATAATATTCTAATTTTTACAGTTAATTTCTTTAGTTCTTTGGTTCTATTTAGTGGAATAAATTCACTAACAAGATTCGTATTTCAATTTGTCAATCACTATGCCAACTCAAATTTTCTGACAGGATGTCATTTTATTTAGTTCGAAAAATCCATAAATGACGGAAAATAGAATCCATATATTGGGCGTGATTTATGGAATTCATTGTGAAGAAAGATTTCTTTTAAGAATTGAATTTATCCAGAAAGATCAGGATTGTTTATTTATTCTTTTTGTCGATCGCTTTGCTTAAATCCTTGGCGTTCTTCACTTTTTCATCGGTCAGTGCAATTTTTAAAACGTCGCTCATATCATTTACATAATGAAAAGTCAGTCCTTTGAGATATTCCTTTTTAATTTCCTCAATATCGCGCCGATTCTCTTCGCACATAATAATTTCTTTGATATGCGCCCGTTTTGCGGCAAGAATTTTCTCTTTGATACCACCAACAGGAAGTACTTTTCCACGCAAAGTGATTTCTCCTGTCATCGCCAAATTCTTCTTCACTTTGCGTTGCGTGAACAACGAAACCAATGAAGTCAGCATTGTAATTCCGGCACTCGGACCGTCTTTTGGGGTGGCACCTTCCGGCACGTGAATATGAACATTATAATGTTCGAAAATTTCAGGATCTATATCCAAATCACTCGCGTAAGCCTTGATATATTCCAAGGCAATTGTTGCCGATTCCTTCATTACTTTTCCCAAATTTCCTGTAATATTCAGGTTTCCTTTTCCTCTGGAAAGAATCGATTCGATAAATAAAATATCGCCTCCCACTTGTGTCCAAGCTAATCCGGTCACCACACCTGCAGTTTCATTATTTTCGTATTTATCACGTTCCATTTTGGGGCCGCCCAAAACTTTTATAATGTCATCATTGCTTATTTTGACATTGTATTCTTCTTCCATCGCTATATTTTTGGCCACATAACGTACCATTTTAGCGATCTGTTTTTCCAATCCCCGAACCCCAGATTCCCGGGTATAACCTTCCACAATTTTTTCCAATTGAGGTTTGGCAATCTTAATGTCGGTGGGTTTCATTCCGTGCTCTTTAATCTGTTTTGGCAACAAATGACGTTTTGCTATTTCCACTTTTTCCTCGATTGTATAACCAGTGACATTTATGATTTCCATCCGGTCGCGCAATGCGGGATGAATAGTATTCAACGTGTTTGAGGTTGCCACGAACATAACTTTTGAAAGATCGAAACCTACTTCCAAAAAATTATCATGGAATTCATTGTTTTGTTCCGGATCCAAAACTTCCAATAATGCCGAAGAAGGATCGCCTTGATGGCTGTTGGTCAATTTATCGATTTCATCGAGCACAAAAACCGGGTTGCTGGTGCCTACTTTTTTTAAACTTTGAATGATGCGACCGGGCATGGCACCAATATAAGTTTTTCGGTGGCCTCGAATTTCGGCTTCGTCGCGCAATCCGCCCAATGAAATGCGAACATATTTTCTCCCCAAAGCTTCCGCAATGGATTTTCCCAAAGATGTTTTCCCAACCCCAGGAGGACCGTACAAACACAAAATGGGCGATTTCATATCATTCCTGAGTTTTAATACCGCCAAATATTCTACGATGCGTCGTTTGACTTCATCCAATCCATAATGATCGCGATCCAAAATTTTTCGGGCCCGTTTCAAATCAAACTTGTCTTTGGTATATTCGTTCCAAGGTAAATCCAGAAATAAATCGAGGTAATTTCGTTGAATGGAATATTCGGCCACCTGCGGATTCATTCGTTGCATTTTGGCCAATTCTTTTTTAAAATGCTCCGCTTCGGGTTTTGCCCATTTCTTTTTCTTTGCCCTTTCGCGCATTTCCGTGATTTCATCTTCATGAGAAACCCCGCCCAATTCTTCCTGGATGGTTTTCATTTGCTGGTGAAGGAAATATTCACGCTGTTGCTGGCTCATATCGCTTTGAACCCTACTTTGAATATCGTTCCGAAGTTCCAATTTTTGAAATTCAGTGGTCATATATTTCAATGTGACCAAAGCGCGCTCTTTCAAATCATTGGTTTCCAACAACTTTTGCTTTTCTTCAATAGAAAGATTCATGTTGGAAGAAATAAAATTGATCAGAAAAGAAGGACTGTCGATATTTTTGATCGCGAAAGATGCTTCCGACGGAATGTTCGGACTATCACGAATAATTTGCAAACTCAAATCTTTAATGGATTCGATGATGGCCAGAAATTCCTCGTTTTCCAGTGCTGGTCTGATTTCGGGGATTTCCGCTACCCTGGCCGTGATATATGGATTTTCGGTAATTATTTCCGAAATTTTAAAACGTTTTTTTCCTTGAATGATTACCGTGGTATTCCCATCTGGCATTTTCAAAACCCGAAGAATGCGCGCCACCACGCCAATTTTGTTCAAATCTTTTAATTCCGGATTTTCAACATTGCCATCTTTTTGGGAAACAACCCCAATAACTTTGTTTCCATTATTGGCATCGTTGATCAATTTAATGGATTTATCACGGCCTGCAGTAATGGGAATTACAACGCCCGGAAAAAGGACAGTGTTCCGCAGAGGCAGAATAGATAAAACCTCCGGGAGTACTTCTTTGTTTATTTCTTCTTCGTCTTCAGGTGTCATCAACGGAATCAACTCCGCATCTTCTTCAATATGCTGTAATGACAAACTGTCAATCGTTAAAAAATTTCTTTTGGACATAGTATGTTTTTGGTCAATCTGTCATTATTGAACAGATTAAAAGTGGTTGTTTTCTTTTATATCCCGTATTTAGACGGAATTCTTAATACGCTATTGAATAATTCAATTGTTGTGCCATTAACTTCAGAAGTCATTTTCTTGAAAAAAAAGTAGAAATTCAGAAAAGTAAACAGAAAATGGTGCAACTGAAGCTTTTCAGATTTTAAAAGTACGGCGATTTGATTTTAGTACTTTCCCTTTAAGCTATTTTAAAAAAAAGTGACAATAAATTTACCTGTCACTTTTAAATATATATTTCGGACAATTCATTTGTGAACTGCCTTCTATCGCGTCAATTTTCTGTATTTTATACGTTTCGGAATCAAATCACCACCCAAACGTTTTTTCTTATTTTCTTCATAATCCGAAAATCCACCTTCAAAGAAATAGACATCAGAATCACCTTCAAATGCCAAAATATGGGTACAAATTCGATCTAAGAACCAACGATCGTGAGAAATTACCACCGCACAACCGGCAAAGTTTTCAATTCCTTCTTCCAGTGCGCGCAAAGTGTTTACATCCAAATCATTGGTAGGTTCATCCAGTAACAACACGTTTCCTTCTTCCTTTAAGGTCATTGCTAAATGCAAGCGGTTTCGCTCCCCGCCCGAAAGTTTATTCACAATCTTGTTTTGTTCACTTCCACCGAAATTGAAACGGCTCAAATAAGCTCTGGAATTTACTTGCTTCCCTCCCATCATGATCAATTCTTGTCCATCACTGAAATTTTCCCAAATTGATTTTTCGGGATCAATATTGGAATGCGCTTGATCTACATACGCAATTTTTGCAGTTTCGCCCACAATGAATTCGCCCGCATCGGGTTGAATTTCATCCATGATCATTTTGAAAATTGTGGTTTTCCCTGCACCATTCGGGCCAATAACGCCCACAATTCCAGCTTGCGGCAGTTTAAAATTCAAATTGTCATACAACAATTTATCGTCAAAGGCTTTTTTAACTCCCTTAGCCTCAATAACATTTGTACCTAAACGCGGCCCATTTGGAATATAAATTTCCAATTTATCATCCAGTTGTTTCTGGTCTTGACTCATCAATTTATCATAATTGTTCAAGCGGGCTTTTTGTTTGGTTTGCCTTCCTTTGGGAGACATTCTAGACCATTCCAACTCCCGCTCCAAAGTTTTCTGACGTTTCCCGGCTTGTTTTTGCTCTTGTGCCAAACGTTTTGATTTCTGGTCCAGCCAAGAGGAATAATTTCCTTTCCAGGGAATTCCTTCGCCTCTGTCAAGTTCCAAAATCCAACCAGCTACATTGTCCAAGAAATACCGGTCGTGGGTAACGGCAATCACCGTTCCTTTATATTGCTGCAAATGGTGTTCCAGCCAATGCACGGATTCCGCATCTAAATGGTTGGTGGGTTCATCCAACAATAATACGTCAGGTTCTTGCAACAACAATCGGCATAACGCCACCCGACGTCGTTCCCCACCAGAAAGCAGCCCAATTTTTTTGTCGGCTTCGGGAGTTCGCAAAGCATCCATTGCAATTTCTAGTTTGGTGTCCAGTTCCCAGGCGTTGGTAGCATCGATTTTATCCTGCAATTCCGCTTGACGGTTCATCAATTTGTCCATTTTTTCGGGATCGGAATAATTTTCTTCCAATCCGAACAAATCGTTGATTTTATTATATTCATCCAAAATGGCCACTGTTTCCGCAGCGCCTTCTTTCACTACTTCTAAAACGGTTTTCTCTTCGTCCAATTTAGGTTCCTGTTCCAAATAGCCCACGGAATAGCCAGGTGAAAAAACCACATCACCTTGGAAATTTTTTTCTTCCCCGGCAATAATTCGCAATAAGGTGGATTTACCGGAACCGTTCAGCCCGAGGATTCCGATTTTGGCTCCATAAAAGAAACTGAGGTATATTTTTTTTAAAACTGGCGTGTTTGCTCCTTGATAGGATTTCGTTACCCCCGACATGGAGAAAATTACTTTTTTATCGTCCATTTTTTATTTTTGATTTATTGAATTGGCGTATTGTGATTTTTGATTTTATAAATTAATGGAATACTTTCCAATTATAGATTTTTCAAGCCGTCAATGCATCAATTCCTTGTCGGTTGGCTAGCACTATTTAAGGGGTTTTTATTCTTCGTTTGCTAAAATTAGGATATTATCGATTAGATCATCACTTAACCAAACACCCTTATTTTTTAATTCGTAAAGTAAAGGTTTGATTTCTTTAATATGACCGATTTTTTTTGCTTTTAATAAAACACGGCGTAGTATTGGAAACAATTTTAAGCATTTTCAATATCTTTCTTTAAATCGTCAACTTCCAAAAAACCCACCTTGTATTTGGACAACAGTTCTAAAAATGATATTCTTGAAATTTGAAGAACTTTGGCTGCCGTCCCTGAAGAAACTTTCCCTAATTCAAATAATTTAACAAGGACGGAAACTTTCATTTCCATTCCAAAATCATCTTTGTTCATTCTCATAGAGTTTGCTAAATATTCGGGATAATCTATCGTTATTGTTTCTGCCATTATTTTCAGTTTCAATATTTCAAATTTACTAAATTATTTCTTGGGATGGATGATTCTGGTTCACCTACATTATATGATCTTGAAATTGATTGAATGCTTGGTTGTTTTTAGGAAAGTTGATTGATTCTTATCACATTCCTCTCACCTATTTTTAAACCCTTCCCTTCAAATTATGAAACACCCAAGCGATTGCAAAAAATCCTATTCCGACAGCTGAAAAGCCAATGCCGGCAAGATCACGATAGCGAAAAATCGCCAATGAAATGAGTAGCAAGCCAATAATGATCATTAAAAAAGTGGCCCAAGAAAAAACCGTATTTTTATTCATTCCCATACTAAATGCTTATTTAAGATTTTAATATTATTTTTTCAAATGAAACCTACAAAGTCTTGAGATAAGACATTTGTAAATATTCATTTCATTTTTTTTCAATTTACAAATATCGCGAATAAAATGGGTTTTTAGGTTTGAAAACTACATGATTTTGTATTTTCGTGGCTTTGGGAAAAACGTTGCTGATTAATTTAATAATCGATTCATGGATATAAAATTCAATAAAAACGAAGACCACAATAAGCTATTGGTATCCGATTTAAAGAAACGTTTGACAAAAGTCCATGTTGGTGGCGGGGAAAAGCGCATCGAAAAACAACATGCACAAGGAAAAATGACCGCGCATGAACGAATCGACTTTTTATTGGATGATCCGAAAAAAGCAATTGAAATTGGGGCGTTTGCGGGTGAAGGAATGTACGAAGAACACGGCGGTTGCCCCAGTGGCGGCGTGGTGGTGAAAATTGGAAAAGTTTCAGGAAAGCAAGTAATTGTCGTAGCGAACGATGCCACCGTAAAAGCCGGGGCATGGTTTCCAATCACTGCTAAAAAGAATTTGCGCGCGCAGGAAATCTCCATTGAAAACCGGTTGCCAATTATATATTTGGTTGACAGCGCCGGAGTTTATTTACCGATGCAAGACGAAATTTTTCCCGATAAGGAACATTTTGGCCGCATCTTCCGCAACAATGCGGTTATGAGCAGTATGGGAATTACGCAAATCGCGGTGGTGATGGGCAGTTGCGTCGCAGGTGGCGCCTATTTACCAATTATGAGCGACGAAGCCCTAATCGTCGAAAAAACCGGCAGTATTTTCTTGGCAGGAAGCTATCTGGTAAAAGCCGCAATTGGTGAAAGTATTGACAATGAAACCTTGGGTGGCGCGACCACACATTCTGAAGTTAGTGGCGTCACGGACTATAAAGCCAAAAACGACAAAGATGCCTTGACGAAAATAAAAAATATCGTCGATAAAATTGGTGATTTCGACAAAGCCGGTTTCAACCGAAAACAAGCCGCCAAACCAAAGGAAGATCCAGAAGAAATCTTCGGAATACTGCCTATAAAACGCAGCGATCAATATGATATGTATGAAATTATTTCTCGATTGATCGATAATTCCGAATTTGAAGAATACAAAGCCGGATATGGACAAACATTGATCACAGGCTATGCGCGAATTGATGGCTGGGCGGTTGGAATTGTTGCCAACCAGCGCAAAATCGTGAAAACAACAAAGCTCGAAAATGCAAAGCAAACCCCAGGGGGCGAAATGCAATTTGGGGGTGTGATTTATAGCGATTCTGCGGACAAAGCCACCCGATTTATTGCCAATTGCAATCAGAAGAAAATACCCTTGGTTTTTCTGCAAGACGTTACCGGATTTATGGTCGGGAGCAAAAGCGAGCACGGTGGCATCATTAAAGATGGCGCCAAAATGGTGAATGCCGTGAGTAATTCGGTGGTGCCAAAATTTACAGTGGTGATCGGAAACTCCTATGGTGCTGGAAATTATGCTATGTGCGGAAAAGCATACGACCCGCGTTTAATCGTAGCTTGGCCAAGTGCCGAACTTGCAGTGATGAGTGGGAATTCGGCGGCAAAAGTATTGTTGCAAATCGAAACTGCGTCATTAAAGAAAAAGGGCGAAACCATTACTCCAGAAAAAGAAAAGGAAATGTTCGATAAAATCAAAGCCCGGTATGACGAGCAGGTTAGTCCATATTATGCAGCTTCACGCCTTTGGACCGATGCAGTGATCGACCCAATGGAAACCCGCAAATGGATTTCCACCGGAATCGAAGCTGCCAACCACGCTCCCATTGAAAAGAAATTCAATATGGGGATTTTGCAGGTTTAATTTCCTATCCACTAAAACATTCCGCCGCCGCCGGTTGGATGGTCATATTCTTTGCGGTCGCGGGCTTTGTCTTTTCCACTTCCAAACCGGTAGGTGAAACCGACTTGTACATTCCGGGATTCGGGTTTAATTTTACCAACTTGCGGCACTGGATTTTCCGTTGATAATTCCATAATCCGCGTATCGAAAATATCATTGAAATTTAGGCTTACACTGGCTTTGTCATTCATAAAATTATAACGCGCTCCCACATTTACAAAATATTGGTCCTCAATTTTGAATTGCAAGGTTTGAAGGGCACTCATATACATTCCAAATACTTGCAGTTTTAGTTTTTTGGTAATATCGGAACTATTATTTGCAGAAATTCGGTATGAAGTATTTCTTCCATCTACTTTCATCGTGCCGATAATTCCACTGGCCGTAAAACTTTAAACATTGAAATTCCCACGAATTTTCCAAAAATCGAGTGGTTCCAAACTTGCAGAAACTTCGCCACCATAAGTGGTTTTGTCGCCGGTATTTCCGTATGTCATAATATAGCGTTGCGGATTTTCAGGGTCTTCGATAATTATTTGAGAATTATTGTCATGTATCAAATTATAAAAAATACCAGTTCTAATCGTTGCGTTCTCGAATTTGTGGGTATAATTCAATTCGAAAGAGTTTGAAAGTTCTGGTTTCAATGCCGGATTTCCCACGGAAGTTAATCGTGCTGTGGAAAAATTTCTGGTTGGGTTCAGTTGCCAAAATGAAGGCCGGTCAATTCCAATTGAAAGGAACCATAAGGAACATTTTTCACCTCGAATTTTCCTTGATCGTCGGTGATGGTTCCGGTAACGATTTCCCCAGTTATTGTTTTCACTGCAATGGTGGCAGGAATTGATTGCTGAAGGGTTTATCCATTAAATTCCCAGAAATTGTTCCGCGAGCTTTGGAATTTGATTGGCCGTAAACCGTGGTGAAACTTACAAACAGAATTAAAAAAAGATGCTTCATGATATTGATTTTTTTATTGATTTGGTTATGTATAATACTCTGTTATGCCTATTAGTTGAAATGAATGTTCTCATAAAAATGTAAGATTGAATCAGATAAAATTTCCATTTAAAAAGAAATAAGGTTATGGCTAATACTTTGCATTGCCTACCATCGAAATCCAAAAATTGGGAATTTATACTATTAGGACACTTCTAAAAATATTATGTTACAGAAAAATCAGAAATATTACAAAATATCCAATTTCCCATTTGTATAATTCACTTCCCTCAATATCCCGAGATGTTCGAATTTCAAATCGAAATCGGTCGGCAATGCCTTGTCATTTGTGGGAAACCAGGTTTTACGTTTTTCATCTACGACAATTAACAATCCATTTTCATCGCCGATCGCACAAAAGATTTCAGGCGTGCCGAAATAAATTCCAAGTTTGAAATATTGATTCAAAAATCGATAATTTTCAGCAACGTCTTTTGTGGCAAGTCCAATTTCTGCAATTCCGATCAAATTATTTTCAGAAAAAGATTCGGTTTTGGGATGCAAATGTTTACGCGAAATAAATTCGATAATATTCCGATCGCGATCGTAAAAATAGATGGATTTTGCATTCCAAGCCGGAAAATCGACGATTGGTTTTCCTTGATCTTCCAGAATTTCCACACGCTTCATTAACCATTTCAGTGCTTCTTCTTCTTGTTCAGCGGCAATATGAAATGCAATATGATAGGGATTTAGATTTTGGCCCCGTTGAAATTCCAAAATAGAGTAGCCAATTTGGAGCTGAAAACTATTTTTGGTTTTCTTCGAAACCGGAAGTCGCAAAACATTTGTATAGAACTTCAATTGCTCTTCGATATTTTCGGTATAAATGCGTAAACAGTTGATTTTCATCACTTAAATATTTAAGTCTGGTTTATATTCATCCACTTTGGCTCCGCTCTGCTTTCATACTTTTCCATTTGTGAAAAAAGATCTTCGATGCTGTCGGAAACCAACAATATTTCCCGATTGGCAGAATTTAGAAATTCCTTTTCCTCCATAGTTTTAAAAAACTTCAGCAAATCATCATAGAAACCGCTGCTGTTCAGCATTCCTATGGGTTTTCGATGTAGGCCCAATTGGCTCCAGGTAATCATTTCAAAAAATTCTTCCATGGTACCAAAACCGCCAGGCAGAACAATAATTCCATCGCTCAATTCATGCATTTTCAATTTTCTTTCATGCATGTTTTCTGTCAGAAAAAGTTCGGTAAGACCGGAATGCACCACTTCTTTTGTGCGAAGAAATTTTGGGATTACACCAATGGCTTTTCCCTTGTTGGATAGCGTTCCTTTTGCCAGTTCGCCCATTAATCCCAGTTTGCTTCCGCCATAAACCAAATCAACTTTCCGGTGGGCCAAAAATTTCCCCAAGGCATAAGCATCTTTGACTATTTTAGGATCCTTCCCGGGACTACTTCCGCAAAAAACGGCAATTGATCTCAAATGATTTTTCATTCTACGAAGTTACAAAGTCCGGGGAATTTTACAATAACACTGAATTTATTAATAGGTATAAGCGTTTAGACCGCACGATTAACAATCAGGTTTTAAGCGTTTTGGAGTGTATGCCACCATCCTTTTTATGAGCGTATCGAATATTGTTTCCATATTATTGCGCCTATTGTATCTAAAATGGTATTCATCC
>JBDNFD010000101.1:0-4572 GCA_041689995.1 Flavobacteriaceae bacterium
ACTCCTTGTCCTCCTCCAAACCTCCTGCGATAAAACCGATGACGGCCAAAACTTTTCACTGCCACCAATTACCCAAACCGGGGAAAACACATTTGGTTGCTACATTGATGGACGGTTGTTGATACCAAGGGATGGATCGGGAAGTTTTAATCTGAGTGATAGGGCAATACGATTTATAATAGGTCCTGGGCCAACCTCTGATTTTACTTATCATGAAATTGAAGTTTATGATTTTTCCAGTGAATATACAGGAGAAATCACAATACATTTAATTGGCTTAGATTCTATTGGTACGGGAGAATATGTTATTAATGAAAGTAATTGTATGGATAATGTGGATAGTCCTTTTTCAAATAATATTTATTGTAGAGTATGGGATTATAAAGATGAAATTTATAAATATTATTGTTCATTTGATAATTCTGGAACAATCAATATTAATAGATTCAATTACGGAATTATTTCCGGAACTTTTAGCTGTGTTGTTGTAAACAGTATTGATCCAACGGATTCCATTCAAGTTACCGAAGGACGTTTTGATATTAACGGATATACCTTACCCTATACCGAATTTCCTTAAAAAATATGTTTAATTTTAAATCTAAAATCATGAAACAAATTTTACTTTTTGTACTTTTAGTACTTAATGTGCATATCAATTTTGCACAGGAACATGTTCAACCATTCAAAATTGACAGCATGCTTGTCAATATAGAGAAAACAACTTTTACTTCCGACATTTTATATGAACGGGTGTTCCCTTGGGCTGGATTAAAAAGATTCAACGATACTACCTTTGTATCCAATACCGACCATTTCGAGCAAGCTCTATACGAACTGTACATAGCTTCCAATGAACAAAAGTTTATGTCGTACAAGACGTTGCGTAATTTTTATACCCCCGACAGCCTGCAAAATCAAGTGGATATCGGTGTGCTCAACGTAACGTTCAATTCGGTGAATTATGTGCCAGAAGATGAGAAATTGGGAGGATTGTCAATAGGTTCCGATAGCTTATTTGTAAAATTAAACAATGGAAATCCGGCGTTTTTGGATCATAACGTACTTATTGCCGCGCCTTTAAAAAAATATTTGAAAATGGAACAGGGCAGCAATATTGTTTTTCATTTTGGCCCTGATTTTTTGTTTCAAGATACACAAGGAAAAAACATTGTGAAATTGACCGCAAATTTTGACACCTCTTTAGATTATACACTTATTTCTAATGGTAATATTGTCAAAAACCTTGTTCCTATAGAATATTCTGAAACCGGATCAAAATTGTTGACTATTACCGCGACCTTTGCCGATAATTCGCAATTGACCGTTTCTGGAACAGTGCATGTAAAAGTAATTTCCTCGCCACAAACCGATCCACTTGTGGAAGATGGTTTTGTACATGCAGGCATTTCCTTTCAAGGTTATGATGAAACCTCCTCCCATTACGGATATTTAGAATACCGCATATTTTACCATACCAACAATGGCAATGACCAAGCTATCTTGTTAAAGCCCATCGTCATTATTGATGGTTTTGATCCCGGTGACAAACGTAAAATCCAAGATTCTGATCCTCATCCGGACGTATCGGATATAGACCATAGATCTATAGAAGATATGATGAGTTATGGTTTGCCCCCCAATGATGTGGAAATAATCCCAATATTAAGAGATATTGGCTATGATGTGGTTATTGTCAACCACCCCACTTATCCTGAAAATTTAGTGGAGACCGATCCTGTAATAATAGATGGTGGCGCGGATTTTATCGAACGCAATGCCATGGCGCATGTTGCATTGTACCATAAGTTGAACATTATTTTGGAGCAAAACAATAGTAACGAGCAGTTGGTTATTGTTGGTCCGAGCATGGGTGGACAGATATCACGCTACGCCCTTGCCTATATGGAGAAACAATATGTCATTTCCCAAAACCCGTACTGGAACCACAACACCCGTCTTTGGGTCAGCGTGGATAGTCCGCATTTGGGAGCCAATATTCCGATGGGCGTACAAACGCTTTTGCATCTTCTTCAGACTTATAGCGCTCCCAATGTGAAAGTGGATGAATTTATAGAAGGTCAGTTGGGCTCCGCCGCAGCCAGACAACAATTGATAGAGCAATCCCAAAAGGACCCAAACTATAATAGTTATCGACCAAATGCTGATAATTGCAATGGACGGACGATTTCCCAAGGATTTTCACAAGATAGAGGGCATCCATTTTTCACTGAATATTATAACAACCTTTATAATAACGGTTTGCCAGAGAGCAACGGCTATCCGCAAAATCAAAATTTGCGTAAAATAGCAATGGCCAATGGATCTTTGATGGGCATAAAAGGTTTTGACAATCCTTTTGTTCCCGGTAGTACGGATGATAATGATGGTATAATGACTCCCGATTATTATTCGTATGATGGGGCCAAAACATTTAAAATTCAAGGATATGCCAATTTTTTTCTTGGCGATATCCATATAGCCACCATGGAAACCTATTTTATGCCATCGAATGGAAATAATCATAAAATAGCCTATTTTAAACAAAAAGATATTATTGGCTGGGATGCCTATGGTATTTATATGACAAACAATAATTCACGGGGCAATATGGACAATGTGCCTGGAGGTTGGTATCCAACCCAACAAGAAATAGCAGAGGTTGTTGAGGAATCGGGGCCTTGTAAAGGGCCTATATGTGTTAATTATTGGACTATAAATAATCTTGAACATGTAGGTTCATTCATTCCCACTGTAAGCGCACTTGGTTTTTCCGACCCAAATTTCAATTGGAACCAAGAGTTGGATCGTGATCTTACATGTACGAACGAAATCCCCTTTGACAATTACTATGGTCCACGAAAAAACACCCAACATACTTCGTTTACAGAGGAAAGTGTAACTTGGTTGTTGAATGAATTGGATGGCGATACGATATATCCCGCCCCAACTGTTTATTTGGATGGAAGCGATATAAGTGGCCCTAATGTTGTCTGCAACGGGACGCAGACAACCTATACTATTCCAAATTGTACCGTTTCCGTGGACTGGTGGAATGTTTCCTCTAATTTGAATCGCATATCCTTTACCGATAATTCCGTTACAGTTGAACCCATAAATTCAACGGTTCAGGGAGATGCTTTTGTCACAGCACATTTTGCTAATGGTTATGCGAAAAAAGAGTTTTGGGTTGGTGCTCCAGAAGTTCCTAATAACCCAGATATTGATATTATTGGATCTTCTAACGAAAACGATTATCATGTTTATATGACCGATTACACAACTTTTAATGTTCCAAATTTAGAACCAGGATTGGAATATATTTGGAAAATCTCCAATAACGGTGGCAACCAATGTAATAATGATCCAAATGTGGTTCTACCTTATTTTGTAGGATATAACGGTGTCAATCCCATTACGACCACAAGTAATCAAGTAACAGTTCATTGGGGCAACTGTCCCGCCGATTATTCACTTACTTGCTCCGCCACCAATGGTTGCGCAGATACCACATTTTTAGGTTGGCAATTAGTTCAGGTTGATAATTTTGATAGCAATGATCCATGTGATACTAATTTATGGATTGATATTGTCCCAAATCCAGTGGAAGGCAATATTGTGACTGCAAGTATTATGGCTCCTCCACCTTGCCCTCCGCTTGGAGGAAATGGTGGCCCAGATCCGGATAATTACAGAAATGTCCAAGCAACCCTTTATGACATGCGTGGAAATATTTGAATTTCGTAAACCTTGGATGGTTTGGAATTTACCCTTCGCGGCTTTAGCGCATTGGAACAAGACTGTTCCAACCAAATATTTGGAGTTCTTAAAGGAAAGCGGGAATGCTTCCCTTTTTTTCAAGGAAATTTAAAAGGCAATAAATTCGCAAGGGAAGAAGATTTGACAATCTTCCCGGTTTCGCCCATAAAATAGATTGCAATGGGCTTTTCTTGTTTGGTTTCGTATTCGGAAATGGCCTGTCGGCAACCACCGCAAGGTGCGACGGGTTCATCGACCAGAGTTTCCATAGACTTTGCGGAAATAGCAATGGCCTTAATTTTTTGATCGGGAAATTTCGCACCTGCATAAAAAATCGCGGTGCGTTCGGCACAAAGACCGGTAGGGTAGGAGGCGTTTTCTTGATTGCTGCCGCTGACTATTTCGCCATTTTCAAGCAAGATTGCTGCGCCGACCTTAAATTTGGAATATGGAGCGTAAGCTTTATCGCGGGACACAAAAGCTTCTTGCATCAACGCTCTAATAGAATCTGGCAGTTCCTGAAGATTATCGAATTCTTGAAACGTGGCGGTAATGGTTTTTTCGGTCATTTTCTGAAAAGTAATGATCAGTGGTCAGTGTTTCAGATTTTTTCTTTTAATATTCGTTGTATTTGTCACCGAAATTAAAGCTCAAGCTGAAACGCAATGTTCCTTCCAACGGATTTTTGGTGGCTGCCGTTGAAAACAAATAGGAAACGTCCAAATTGATGGTTGTGTAACGGAAACCCGCGCCCATGGTGATGAATTGTCGAAACCCTTTCACCTCGCTTTCGTGGAAATATCCCAACCGGAA
>JBDNFD010000102.1:0-28061 GCA_041689995.1 Flavobacteriaceae bacterium
ATTATCTTCTCCACGATAAACAAATTCTTTGTCTGCTTTTGTGTGTAAATGAAAGTCAGCTCTAAGCCAAGTGCTACCATTTTTAAAAATTTCTAATTCTTTATCCATTTTACTTATCTTCTTTTGTAGAAACCAATAATTCTCTTACGTCAACATCTAAAATATGAGAAATCTCCGTCAAAACTTGAATGCTGGGCTGCGTATTGTTATTGCAATAATTTGTAACTACTACATAGCTTTTTCCGATTTTCTCAGCGAGCCAAGTTTGTGTTCTGCCTTGTTCTTTTAAAACCTTCTTTATTCTGTTCATTGGTTCTATTTCTTTACATTTTGACTGTAAAGTTCAAAGATACATTAAAATATCCTTTAACAATATAAATATGTATTGGATAATGATATACTATTGTGATTTGAGTAAAAAAATAAAACCCCCATAACTGAATATGGGGTTTTAGAACCTCAAACACCCTCAATTCATTTGTGGCTCAAAGTACCTTCTGGTTAGCAAATTACTTTTTAAGATCATATGCGAAAATGGAATTATTGTCTGCTTTGTAATAAAGCATTCCGCCGATTTCATCCACAACATATTCTGGTTTTTTGTCTTTTAGCACAATTTCTTTATCCTTTTCACCGGTGTCTTTGCTCAGTTTTACCAAGCCAACGCCATCGTCCAGTTTTGTAAGTATAAACTGGTCATTTTCTGTTGCGGCCGTGGCCTTAAAGCGTTTCAGCATTTCAGCAACCGAAGCTCCGCTGGCAGCAGCAAGTCCTCCGGCCAAATCGGCCTCGCGATCTGCTCGGCTGTCATAACCCATCAGTCTATTGTTCACTGAAGAATTGGCCGCAGCAGCTGCAGTCGCAGCAGCTGCCACTGCCGTAACACCTGCCAAAATTGCTCCCATTGCGCTTTTGCCGGGAGCGCGATAATATTCCTGCCATTGCGTTCCTCCGTTCCAGTCCATCAAAAGCATATTTTGATCGCTGGTCAGCAAAATTCCGCCATCACGTATTTCAACATGTGATGGAGCTTCCTTACCCTCAAATTTTGATTCTGCCAAGGTGCTCACTTCGCCCGATGTTGCATCCACGGCATACAAATTCTCGTCGGCACTTATAAGATATCGATTGTTTTTACTATCTAAAGTTGAACTCACGACACCGGCTCTTTTATATTTTAAGGGTTTGCCCCAAACCTGATCGCCCGTTTTAAGGTTCACGATGTTGGCATCTTCCGAAGTTATATAGAGAAGGCCTTGGGGGGTTTCTGCCATCGTTAAAATATCTTCTCCCGTCTTCAATGGTTTTTTAAATAGTGTTTGCCCATCAAAGGAAATCTTATTGATTCCACCTTGAAAAATTCCAAAGAGAATGCCGTCTTCCATCACATAAAAATGCTGAACGTATCCTTTGGTTTTTGGAGCTTTTTCCCACAAATCTTCTCCATTTGTTGCACTAAAAAATGCAATATTGGATTCATTTTTTGCGGCAAACACACTATTGCTGCCGCCATCACTTTGGTTGCTGACCACGGCAATTCCCTTGGGCAGGATTTCAAAATTTACTACCTGTCCTTTTACTTTACGGTCGTCCTTCCAAAGTTCGGCTCCATTTACACCCACCTTATGTATGCGCGTATTTTTTCCTTGATTTACACTTTCAAAGGCATAGATTTCTTTTTCTGTCGGATCCGCGACCATCCAGCTAATGTTTTTCATATCGTTCTCCCAAAGCGTTTCGCCGGTCTGTGCTTTCTTTGCCAACAATCCTTTGGTAGTAGGAACAATTAAATAATCCTTTAAAAGCAAAACAGCATCACTACTCGGGTCGCCGATATTGAAACGATAATCTTCTTTTCCCGTATTCAAATCATAAACGGCTACGGCTGTGGCATATTTCTCCTCTGACCTTCGCTGTCCTATAACCACCAACTTGTTCTGTGGCATTTTCACATCGCAGCTATAAGCGACTTTCCATCCATTGCCTTCCGTATTGAACAAAACCTGTCCCGAGATATAATCTATTAAGGTTTTCTTGGCGGTCAGATTTGCAAACCCACCTTGGGCAACAATTACATAGGGCGCATTCGGAACGAAAGTGAGCTCCTCTGGTTTCACCCTTCCATATTCCGTAAAGTTAAACAATAGTTGGTTGCTACCTGGTTTTATCCCCACAAGACCATCATTGGTAGCAACCACCATTGTACCTCCTTGAGTTAGTGTCATTTCGTTTATTTTCGCTCCCGTGTCATACCGAAAATCCGGTTGTTCGGCCTTTTGCGCAGAAACCGGAATTTCAGTCATAAACACAAGGCAAATCAAAAAGTAAAATAGTAGTGAATTTTTCATAATCGTGGTTTATTATTGTTTGTAATTCAAAGATGCTTCGGAAAATTCTAGAAATCAATCCCCGTATTTTTTATCCTCACAGATCTTCATAAAAAAACTTGTGCGGCAACCTCCTTTTTAGTTTTAATTGACCACAAAACAGGAGAAAAACTTGCGTTCCGCCCCCGAAAATTTTGTGAGTCAATATCTAAATTTTTAAAGGATATGAATTACTGAATGCCTAAATTGAAAGAACCTTCTGTGATATTCTTCAAGGATCCATCGCCATTTACATTTTTACCCACAAAGTGAAAGGTTCCTTTAATATTGGTATCCGTCTTCTCAGAAACCTTAATCTCCCCTACCACACCGCTGTTTTCATAAGGTACGCTCCAAGTTTGAGAATTCTGTGGATTATTAATATCGGTTTCCATATAAGTAGCGCTCACAAAAACATTGTCGTCACTGAACTCATAGGTGCCGGGGCCTTCAAAACCAGTGATGATCATTACAATACCGTCGCCGGAAGAATCAGAACCTTGTAGAGTAACCATGGTTGTTCCTCCACCCGATCCTACACTAGCTGTGGAAGCAATTTTCATTGAGCTGAAATTGCTGCCGTCCACTTTGGCAACTAAAGTTCCAGAAGCAGCACTTCCACCACCACCACCGTCGTCGTCCTTTTTACAAGATGATAAACTTATGGCAACGATTGCCATTAATACAAAAATTGTTTTGTTTATTGTTTTCATAATATTAGGTTTTTATCCGACGCTATTACGGGGATATGATTAATGTTGAAGCAAAATTGCCGCAAATTGGAAAGATTCACAATAGGGCAGTTGCCGTATTTTCTATTTATGATTACAGAATTAATAATCCTAAATTAAAAGTTTTTATATAGAATTCGTGTCGAAATAGCCCAGTTCTTGAATGCAAATCTTCTAATTCTTTATCAAATCGTATCAAACTGCATTTTCTTCTTTTTTTTTGAACTTGAAAAAGTGGTTTTATTAACTTTGGCGTTCAAATTAAAATCCCTCAATGACTTTTAGATTTCTTCTTTTTTTGCTCCTTTTCCCCCTCTACATCACGGCTCAAAATAATCCAGAACCTTCAGAAAAACTTGAAGAGGTTTTTGTATCGGCTAGTAGAATTGAAATACCATTTTCCGAAGACTCGCGATCAATCACAATTATTACCACGGAGGATATTCAAAATAGTCCAGCATCTTCTTTGGCAGAACTATTACAGGAAGTTCCTGGAATTGATATTAGACGTCGCGGCACTGACGGCATGCAGGCCGATCTTTATATCCGTGGCGGAGGATTTGATCAAACCTTAGTCTTGATCGATGGTATTAAAATGGATGATCCACAAACAGGCCATCATATTTTAAATGCGGCTTTACCTCTAGAAACCATTGAGCGAATTGAAATTATAAAAGGACCGGCCGCCAGAATTTATGGTCAAAATGCTTTTACGGGAGCAATAAATATAATTACCAAGAAAAATACTCACGACCAATTATCAATCGCTGTGAAAGCTGGATTTTATGAGCAAATTGGCGCCTCTGTCACTGCCAGCAATAACTTCAAAAATTCGAATCATTTGATACATTATTCCAGAGATGTTTCGCAAGGTTATCGCTATAATACGGATTATGACAACCAAAATTATTTTCTTAAAAGCGTGTTCAACACTGAAAAAAGACCAATCGAGGTTTTGTCAACTTTTACGGAAAGAAAATTTGGGGCCAATGGCTTCTACGCCACGCCATCGGCTATTGATCAGTATGAAGAAACACAAACCAGCCTTGTGGGAATCTCTACACGATTCAAAATGAATAAATTGAAATTAAGTCCGCAGATTTATTGGAGAAGAAATCAAGATTTGTATTTGTACGATCGGGAAAATCCATCGGGTTACAGAAATCTTCATATTTCGAACAAAATTGGTGCACAAATTAATGGCTCATACGTTTCTAATTTTGGGATAACAGGCTTCGGGGCAAATTTCGACAAAGTGTATTTATCCAGTAATAACCTCGGAAATAGATCAAGAACCATTACAACCTTGTTTTTGGAACATCGGTTTAAATTTTTGAATGATCGCATCGACTTTACCCCCGGAATGGCTTTGACTTATTATTCAGATTTTAAATTTCATTTCTTTCCCGGATTTGATGCAGGATT
The DNA here is from genome assembly GCA_041689995.1 of Flavobacteriaceae bacterium. Taxonomy (GTDB): domain Bacteria; phylum Bacteroidota; class Bacteroidia; order Flavobacteriales; family Flavobacteriaceae; genus DASSWG01. The sequence goes on from JBDNFD010000102.1 coordinate 4,523, forward strand.
GAAAATTACAGAAAATTTTAGGGTGTACACAAACGTGGGTTATACCTACAGAATTCCTACTTATACCGATTTGTATTACAGCGATCCAACCACTTTGGGCAACGACAAATTAGAACCCGAAGAAGCAATTGCAGAAGAAGTTGGATTCAAATTCAATTCGTCCAATGTTGACATAACGTTGGCTTTCTTCAACCGGGATTCCAAGAACTTAATTGATTTCATAAAGAGCACGGAAGAAGAACCTTACCAGGCAACCAATATTAGAAGCCTGAATACCAAAGGTTTGGAAACAACCGTCGCTTATAATTTTTCATCGATGGGTTTTAAGCAAAATATAGATTTAGGATATACGTTCATTGAAGATAAAACTGAAGAACTGAATATTCCATTCTCCCGTTATTCCATCAATTCGCTAAAGCACCAGTTTATTACGAATTTTAGGTCCCAATTCATTAAGAATTTGTCACAAACCATTCTCTACAAATATGCGGTCCGCACTACCGGTGACGAATATGGTGTGGTGGATATTTCAGTGAATTATCAGATAAAGAAATTGGAAATTTCGCTGAAAGCAAACAATATTTTCAATGAAGAATATACTGAAACCAATTTGGTTCCGATGCCGAAAGGAAATATTCTCGTAGGCGTGCAATACAAATTTGATTAGCGTTTTATTATGGAAATTCCTGCATAAAATCCTAAAATCTTTAATGAGGGTCTGCCAATTAATGATTCTAAAGGAAATTTAAAGTTTCGCCCCTCCTCGGAAGTCGACCTAAGCGAAACCTCAACTTTAGATTCTACTTAGAATTCCACTATATTTTTACAGCTATATAAGCAAGGGTTATAATGGAAACTAGAAGAGCTTTATCAATTATATTAATCATTGCTCTTAGCAATATTGTATGCGCCCAACCAGATTCCCTTAATTTAAAACCAAACAACCAAAAACCCTTTTTACATAAGGTAATATTGCCTGCCTCGTTAATTTTTGGTGGGGCATTGATAAGTGGAAGTGGTTTGGAAAAAAACTTTCATAAGGACGTTCGTAATGTCGTTGGAAACGATTTTTCTTTTGCGATAGATGATTACGCGCGTTACGCCCCAATTTTTGAAATGTATATCGCAGATATTTCAGGCGTGAAATCAAAAAATCACTGGTTCGATCAGTCAAAAAACCTTACAATCGCAATTATTGTTTCAGATTTCATCACGTTTAGATTAAAGGAATGGATAGACAAGAGAAGACCGAACGGTGGTGATGATCTGCAATCATTCCCCTCGGGACATACCTCTTTTGTTTTTACGAACGCAGGCGTACTGTATCAAGAATTTATTGACACTTCACCATATTTTGCATATAGTGGATATGCAATTGCGACTACCACTGGTGCATTTAGAATTATGAACAATGCACATTGGATAAGTGATGTGCTCGTTAGTGCCGGTATCGGAATTATAGTTACTCAATTGGTTTATCTATTTGATCCCATAATTAAATGGAATCCGTTTAAAAAAACCACTGGTGTTACTTTTATTCCAAGAATTGATAATGATCAATACGGGTTTTATTTAAGCAAGAACTTTTAAAACACTGAACGAATTGAGGCCAAATGCGTTACATAATGGTTCTTTTTGATTACTACGGTCGTTATCATTAAGATTCCAGCAGATAGAAAATGGGAAGTCTATGAGTTCTGTTTCGCTTTTATCTTCTTAATGATTTCTTAAGGCATTCAACAATTGGATTTATGGAATGTATGGATTCACATCTTTCCCATAATCTTTAGATTCTCTTTAGAATAACTTTAGAATTCATCTCTATACTTGTACTGTTGACTTAAAACCTATTTCTATTTATTGAACAAAACTACACGCTAATTTTAGCCATCAATTGTATGAAGCAAAACTAATAAGTGATTACTAATTTAATATTCAATAAAAACAAATAAATATGAAAACAATAATGAAAACTTTAATTTGTCTTATCCTCGTTGCAAGCATTTTTTCTTGCTCAAAAGACAATAGCAATATGGCCACAGATGTTCCTACAAATGGAAATCTCATTGCAGCCAGAGCAGATAACACTATTAATGTGGCGACCCTTCCCCAAGTAATTTTAGATTACATAACAGCCAATTATCCAAATCTGACCATCTTTAAAGCTGATATAGAGGACGACGGAAATTATGAAGTTACTCTGAGCAACGACATTGAGCTAATCTTCGACAGTAACGGCGTCTTTTTAGGTGTCGATGATGACGGGGATAATGATTATGGAGATACGGATATTAATCCAGCAGATCTTCCACAGGTTATTTTGGATTATATTCTTGTAAATTATCCTAACGAAACTATCAATGAAGCCGAACTTGAAAATAATGGCAATTATGAAATTGAGTTGAGCAACGACGTTGTTTTGGTGTTTGACGGTAATGGCACATTCCTAGGTGTTGGTGCAGATGATAACCATGACGATGACCAAGTAATAGACCCTGCAACTTTACCGCAAATTATACATGATTACATAAGCACAAACTATCCTACGGCTACTATTTTGGAGGCAGAAATTAAGGATGATGGAAACTATGAAGTAACTTTAAGTAACGGCATAGAACTTTTTTTTGATGCCAATGGAAACTTTTTAAGAACCGGCGACGGTGATGATAACGATGGCAGTGGAGATGATAACGGTGACGACGGAGGAGATGATAACGGTGGCAGCGATGGAGATTAAACATTAATTAAGTGAGTACCCCCAATTTTTTCTTGATGAAGGACCTTCCAAAATTGGAAGGTCCTTTCTTTCTAATGATCACTATGAAAATCTATATACTACTGATATTCCTTTTTTCAAAGCAACCATAATCTTGCCTCGTAAACAAAAGTTTTAAATTATGATTTGATTGTTTCAGGTAAAACCAGAGGAACGGTTGTAGCTTCTAAAACAGTTGACGGGAACAAAACAACTTACATATCCAGTACAGATGTAATTGCAAAATTTACATTCACAACAGAAATAAAAACTAGGATTATCGTTGTTTATGAGAATGAAATATTACAATTCACAATGATTTTTTATAATGAATACTTGGGCTATTCTCTAACTTTCATAAAAAAAGTGCCGTGAAATGGCACTTCACGGCACTTTAGTAATCAACTACTTAACCAACCTAAAAACTCAATCTAATCTTCATCTTCTTTATTGTTTTCTTCTTTTTTCAATTCTTTTTTAGTCACTTTTCCCGAAGGATCAATAGCAACTTCCATATCAGTATTGCCCTTTTCTAATTCAAATTCATAAACTGTTCCTGAAACTGTCTCAGACATTTCCATTTCTTCGGTTTTAAAACCTGGAAAGCTATCAGCCAATGCTTTTTTGACTGCTATGGGTAAATCATCTTCAGTATTTTCATGTTCGGTTTCTTTCCAAGCGCCATCTCCCGAAAAATTTGCAGAATACTCCATTTTATTCATTTTAAACTCGGCTTCCCACTCATTGTGGGATTCTTTGTCCCACTTTATGGATTTTGCCGTCGGAAATTTTCTAGTGAATGCATCTTTCACTTTCTGTGGAACTTTTTCCCCTGCGGAACAAAAGCTGAACATGATTGTCGTAATTAAAACTGCGAATACTACTTTCATTGTTTTCATGAATATTTGTTTTTAAAATTATACCGTAAAAGTAAGCACCAAATCTAAAGTTAATTTTAAGCAAATCTAAAAGGGTTCTCAATTAACAGAAGTTGGGGAAAAGTCCACCAAGATTTTCGCTTAAGGTAGTGGCGATGATCTTCATGAACCAGAAAATCAGGGTGATCTTGGCAACTTTATTTAAATTCCCCATGTTCTTTTTCTCATTTCAAGATTTAAAATTACAATCCAAATTTTAAGGGAATTTAAAGAAGACAACTATTTTCCAAACTATTATTCTGCATTTGTTCCAAACTTCTAATTCTCGTGAAAACCCTCGCCCTATCGAATACACTTTAGATTATATTTAGAATCCCGCCCTAAATTGCACTTCCCAGATAGCATAAAAGTCTGGAAATTAGAATGTTTCAGCAACCGACATATTTATCAAAACTGAAAATATTTCCAAAAATTTTTCTGCTTTTGGCCGTTTTTTTCAACACCCAAATGAACGGACAAAACTTGGTGCAAGACAGCCTCCAGGCCGTTGTGAAAACGCCGTTCAATTTTAAGCCATTAATCGCCCCCACAGTACTTATTGGCTATGGATTAATCTCCATAGAAAATGACCAACTGAAAATTCTGGATTCTATGATAAGTGAGGAGGTAATGGAAAATATTGATGGTCAAATCACCGTGGACGACTTTTCCCAATACCTTCCCGCACTTAGTGTTTATGGTCTCAATGCGGCAGGTATCCAGGGGAAGCACAATTTTAAAAACCGAACCATATTGCTTACCACCTCCTACCTTATAATGGGTGCCAGCGTACTAAGTTTAAAGGCGGTTACCCATGTACAACGACCCGATGGCAGCACTTTTAATTCCTTTCCTTCCGGACATACGGCCACCGCCTTTATGGGTGCGGAATTTTTATGGCAGGAATATAAGGATGTATCTATTTGGTACGGAATTGCGGGTTATGCCATTGCCACGGGTACCGGCATTTTTAGAATCTACAATAACAGGCACTGGCTTTCCGATGTGGCGATGGGGGCCGGAATCGGAATTTTGAGCACCAAGGTCGCCTATTGGATATACCCATTTATACAGAAGAAAATATTCAATGGGAAAAGTGAGGGACAAGGTTTTTCCACAATAGCACCTTTTTATAATGGGGAACAGGCCGGATTGGCCTTTTCAATGATTTTTTGAACTATTGATGGAGTGAAAACTACTGTCAGCTTTTGTTCTCACTAAAATCCACTTCAAAAATATGCAATGAATCCTCGAATCGATATGAAATTCGAAAGGCATAAAGGTCACATATTTTTTTTACGATGGCCAGTCCGAGTCCAGTGGATTGCACGGAACTCGCCTCTTTATAGAATCGCAAAAAAAGCTTTTCGGGATGTTGTAGGGCTTTTTGACCATAATTTGATATTATTAAGGTGCTATTTTCAGCCTTTATGGTAATCCCTTGTTTTTCAATATTGTGCTTGACCGCGTTTGAAATCAAGTTGTTGATCAAAATATCAGCAAGATAAATGTCCATTGAAACGATGAGGTCATTTTTTGAATGCAGCGAAATATAGTTAATTTCAAGTTCCTTAAAATTTTCTATTTTTTCCTCCAAAAGTTTAGTAATGTTAACCGCTTCAACTCGTATAAACTGATTGTTGTCAATTTTGGTAAGTATCGTGATCCGTTGGTTTAGATGCTTTAAACGTTGAATATCCTTTTGAATGGAAGAAACTTGCTCAAACTGTTTGTCATTAATAGTGTGTTCATTGATAATATTATCAATCTTAGCCTGAATAATGGCCAAAGGTGTTTGCATTTCGTGCGAGACATCTTCAGTGAACTGTTTTAAACTATCATAGTCATTCCTGACTTTTGAGGTCAATAATAGTATTTCATCTTTTAGTTCAGAAAACTCCAAAACGTCACTGTCAACAAGTTGCAATTCTTCATTGGATGAAAGCGAGAACCTTTTCATCTGCTCTAAATTTTTGAAAAATGGAGCCCAGAGCTTGATATTCCTTGTGGTATTGAAAAAGAACAGAAATAGAAATGCCAAAACAAAAATAGAAATATAGGAGATAACGATGGCAACGAGAATATCTCCAGATTCCACCACCAAATTTCTTACCGTAATTTGGTATGTTTGGCCGTTTATTTCCTCATAGGTAGTGAGTTCTCGAAATCCTTCCATTTCGTCTTGGGAAGGGTCATAAATAATTGTATCCTTTAAAATTTCAGGTCTTATTTTCTTTACGGTTTTTATCTCAGTTACCGGCGGCAATGAAAAAACAACTTTATCATTTTTTAATGCATTTACAACGCGAGCTTCGGTGGAATATAAACTTTCCTCAGCTTGATCCCGAAGAAGATTCTTGGTGTAAAAATATAATGCGATGGAACTCAAAACGGTCAAAACAAAGCCCGTAAGCAGAAAGGCTTTTGATGTTTTTTTTATAAGTTTGGTTTTTTTACCCACTGTTAATCTTCTATAAATTTATATCCGCTTCCGTAGGCTGTCTTTATATATTTTGCGCCCTCAGTGGTCAATTTTTTTCGCAAGTTATTAATGTGAACATAAATAAAATCAAAGTTGTCCAATAAATCGCTATCGTCACCCCAAAGATGTTCCGCTATAATTTCCTTGGAAAGCACTCTTCCTTTATTCGATACAAAAAATACGAGCAAGTCATATTCCTTTTTGGTCAGTGCCATTGCCTTACCATCAATATATGCAGTCCTGGAACGGGTGTCTATTTTTATTTCATTGAATTCAATCAGTTCATCCCCTCCATATTTTCCCCTGCGCAAAACGGCATTTATCCGTGCGTTCAATTCGGCTAAGTGAAAGGGTTTTGTAATGTAATCATCCGCGCCCAAATCGAGTCCTTCCAGCTTATCCGTTAGCGAATTGTTTGCCGAGATTATAATTACCCCTACCTCTTTTTTTTCTTTTTTTAGAGATTTGAGTATATCAAGACCACTGCCCGAAATCAAATTTATATCCAAAATAATTACATCATAATCATAAATAGCAACCTTTTCGGAAGCTTCATTAAAATTTGATGCTACTTCACACAAGTTCCCATCGCGTTGTAGATACGTAACAATGGACTGTTGTAAATCGATTTCGTCTTCGGCTATTAAATATTTCATTATTATAAATTTAGGATCATAAAATTAATGGGCAGGTCAAGTTATTACTTTTTGTTCTTTACCGTGTTTTATTATCAAATACAACACAGAAGCTATACTTACAATAAAAAATATTATATTTATTATCGTTATTGAAATTCCCAATCCACCGTCCTTGGGTTGTTGAATAAATAAATCGCCCAACGAAGCACCAATGGGCCTTGTAACTATAAAGGCTATCCAAAACGCCAAAACGGCATCTATGATTTTTGTGTAATATAAAATACCTGCCAATATAAAGATTGACCCAAAAATAATCAAAGAGTATAAATAACCAACGTTCAAATGTTCGGATACCGTATCGCCTATTCCCGTTCCCAGGGCAAATGTCGTCAAGACAATTATCCAATAAAATTTTTCTCTTGTGTTGTTATTGATGGAATGAATGGATAACGAGTGTTCTTTTTTATACCAAAAATAAAACAATAACACCATGGCTATGGCGAAAATCACATCCAATAGTATCAACGAGACTCCTAATCCATCGACCAAATAATCTGTGATTAAAGTTCCTTCGATGCTCATCATCACAATTAATGACCAATAGGCCGGGGCGAAATATTTTTTTTGCCTGAAATTCCAAATCGTGACCCCAATGGTAACTACACCCATTAAAATTGTGGTTAGTACCAAGCCTACATTTAAATTTACCGAAACATAATCGGCAGCTGTTTCACCTACTGTCGTTGACAGTATTTTTATGACCCAAAACAATACTCCTAAACTTGCGACCCTATTTATTGCTTCTTTTTTCATAATACACCATTTTGTTTACTTTTTCTAGTTTAATACCTGTAAATATAGGTGTCGATTCTAAATTAATTTTGAAGTTGAGGTTTTAATCAACTAAAAACAAGTTTTATACTTTTCCAAGCAAAATATAAGATTGAAAGCCAAACTAAAATAATCACCCCAGCAAAAAACCAATTCTTTTTCTTGGGTTTTTCAAGATTGGATTCCATTTTTTTTTGCGCATCGACCAAGACCTCGTTAGGGATTGATTTGATTGAAATCGCAATTAAAATGGGGACTAAAATCAAATCGTCCAACAGCCCCAAAACGGGAATGAAATCTGGGATTAAATCAATGGGGCTCAACAAATAGCCGACCGTCAGGCCAATCAATAACTTTGCATATAAAGGTGTCCAGGGGTCTGAATAGGCATTCCGCAGCACACGGATTTGCTTTTTTAAGGCGTTTACTTTGCGCTTTAGTTTAGTGAATAGTTTCAATGAATTTTGGTTTATTTTTGAATTAACAAGTCATTATTAATGCTCCATTTGACTTTTGGTTTTGGGAACGAAAAACAACATAAACAGAAATACCAAGATACTCATTATTGCGGTAAGCAGAAAGGTGACCGATGCCCCGTAAAATGTCCATAACAATCCTGCAAACGCACTTGCAATCATCAGGGCGATGCTCTGCAGGGCGACAAAAAGCCCCATTGCCGTGCCCACTTCTTCGTTTTTGACCAGACTTGCCACCCACGCTTTCGAAATGCCCTCGGTAGCCGCCATATAAATCCCATAAATCCCGAAAAGGATATAAAAAAGTGTATTGGTGCCGGCTTCAGCCATTCCAAAATAAATGCCGGAAAAAAGGATAAGTCCAAAAAGAAAAATCTTTTTTATACCAATACGATCTGCCAAAAGGCCCAGCGGAAATGCGGCAAGGGCATAGATCAGGTTGTAAAAGATATAGACCGTGAGCACATTGTTTTCGCTTCCCGTTGCTTCGTTCACTTTTAGTAATAACAACATATCCGAACTATTGAAAAGGGCAAATGAAATAAGCCCTATAACCAACTTTTTGTAGGTGGGCGATGCAACTTTCCAATAGTTGAAAAATGAAAAAAATCCCGGCGACTTTTTTTCTAATTTTGGTTGCAATGGTTTTTCCTTGATAAAATAGGTAATACCTACCGAGATAATACCAGGAACAAAAGCTATATAAAAAAGCCAGCGTAATTGACCGGGATAAAAATATAAAAACAGTAAGGCAAGTGCGGGACCAAACACCGCTCCCAAAGTATCCCAACCCCTATGAAAGCTGAACACCTGTCCTTTGGTTTCTATGGTGGCTTCTCCCGAAAGCAGCGCATCCCTTGGAGCGGTGCGGAAACCTTTCCCAAGCCGGTCAGTAGTCCGCGAGAAGAATATCCAAATCGGGAATGTGAAAATAGCCATCATCGGTTTGGAAAGTGCGCTTAAAAAATAGCCCATCCGTACAAAAGGCATCCGCTTTCCGAGCCTATCGCTCCAATTGCCAAAATAACCTTTACTCACTCCCGCCGTCGCTTCGGCAAGCCCTTCGAGCACACCTATCAAAAATATCGAAAACCCGATGCTTTGCAGATAAACCGGAATAATGGGATACAGCATTTCGCTTGCGATATCCGCAAACATACTTACCAAAGAAAGTATCCAGACTAAGCGGGTTATATTTTTAAACATCGTTTCGTGTTTTACTGAATTTTTCAATAAAGAAAAAATACAACCTGCTTATCAGAAATCCTAAAACAATCCCTATCAATGCCGCGACTATCACATCGCCGGGATAGTGAACGCCATTATAAATCCGGCTATAGGAAACGAAAAGCGCCCAAAAACCCAATATCCATTTTAGCCAGTTGAATTTTTTTGGCAAAATAAAAATCAAAAATGCTGCAAGGGCAAAGGCGTTGGCCGCGTGGGAAGATACAAAACCATATTGGCCACCCGGCCCGGCCTTGCTCAAATGAACCAACCCTTCTAATGTAGGCTCGTGTGAAGGCCGCAAACGTTTTACCGTTTGCTTTATGAGATGCGATGCTATTTGGTCGGCCAAGGTGATAAGCACTCCAATGGAAATGAAAATTGGGATGCTCTGCTTTTTGTAATGCCAAACCAATATAATTGCGAGAAGTGCATAAAATGGCACCCAAAACAACTTATCGCTTGCCCAGTACATTATGGGATCAAAGAAAGCATTGTGCTGGCCATTGAGATAAAGGAAAAGCTCCGTGTCTATTGAATTTAGTTTTTCTAACATAGTTGATAAAATATTGGATTAGGTTTTATGATTTTCAGATATAACACCTAATAAGCAAAATTAAACTAAAACTATTGCGCCAATTCTTTCAATTTACTGCCCGTCAAAAAGGTGGAAAATTAAGCAAGGCTAAAGCCAAAAGGCTTTGTTTGAAGACCTTCGGTGTTATTTTTTCTTCCGAAAAAATTGCACCCCAACCGGAATCAACGAAAGCGCCACAATACCCAAAATCACAAATTCAAAGTTGTTTTTTACAAAAGGCAAATTTCCGAAAAAGTACCCGGTGAACAACAAAATCACTACCCAAGAAACGCCGCCAATCACATTAAAGCGAATGAACTTTCCGTAGTGCATATCGCCAATTCCCGCTACAAAAGGGGCAAATGTCCGGACGATAGGCACAAAACGGGCGATAATGATGGTTTTTGCGCCGTGTTTTTCGAAAAATGATTTTGTTTGGTCAATGTGTTTCTGGCTGACGAGGTTTTTTCCGCCTATTTTCCAAGACAAGGCTTTCAGTCCCACGGTTTTACCAAAATAATAATTGACCGTATCCCCCAAAATGGCGGCGGCTATCAACGAGAAAAGTACAATCGACAGATTGAGGTGCGCGGTTTGGCCGGTTTCGTTTTGAACATCCGCGCAAAAGGTTCCTGCGGCAAACAACAAGGAATCGCCAGGAACAAACGGCAGAAATACCAGCCCGGTTTCCACAAAAATAATCAGAAAAAAGATGACATAAACCCACGCCCCATAATCCACAATCATGGTAAACAAGTGGCTATCCAGGTGAAGCAGGAAATCAAGTATCTTATTCATAACCTCATTCTTTAATCAAATTTAGAAGTGTTGGCAAAACAACCATTAAGAGTGGTAACGCAAACACCAATCCTCCAATCACGGCAATCGCCAATGGCTGGTGAAGTTGTGCTCCTGCACCAATGCCCAAAGCGAGCGGCGCAAGTGCCATTATTGCCGCAAAAACGGTCATTAAAAGGGGGCGCAACCGAGCGGCAATTGAATATTCTATCTTCTTCAAATGGGTTAATGATGCATCTGCTTCTTGATATTGCCGATACGTAAAAATGGCATTTTCGCCAATGATTCCCACAATCATGACTATACCGGTATAACTGCCAACATTAAGCGGTGTTCCCGTAACAAAAAGACCTAATAAACATCCCGCAACACCCAATATAGCAATGATAATAATAGCAAAAGCAATCTTGATTTTTCGGAACAGAAAAAGTATAACAATGAATACTAGTAGAATTGCAGACACCAAAATCATGAGTAATTCCTTAAAAGCTTGTTGCTGCTCTTTGTAGGCTCCGCCGTATTCAATGGTATATCCGGAAGGAAGACTTAGGTTTTTGGTTAAAGTATTTTGTATTTCGCTCAGTGTTGACCCCAAATCCCTTTTATCCAACCGGGCCGTAATAACACCCATTGATTTCTGGTTTTCCCGGTTTATTTCCGCAACGCCCTTTTCGGTATTGATCGTGGCAACTGTCTTGATTGGCACCGAACTTCCATTAGGCAAAAGAATTGACGCATTCTTTATGTTATCGATCGATGTTTGATATGCATCAGGATAAATTAGCCTAATATCAATGATCTGCTCCTTTTCGATCACAGTACTCAGGACCGTTCCTTCTATTTGTGTCTGCATTTGTAGCTGAAAATCAGCAACAGTCAATCCTAATTGTGCTAGTTTAGGCACATTGGGTTGGATATTCAAAACCGGGCCTGCCAAGATAATCCCATCATTAACGTCTGCCGTGCCTTTAACTTTCTCAATTTGAGAAGCTATTTCTTTGGAAAGCGATTCAAGTTTGTTTACATCATCCCCAAAAACCTTTACTTCAATAGGTTGTACCGAGCTCATAAGATCACCAAGCATATCTCCTATTACCTGTCCGAAATCGATAGTCAATTGGGGAAGTTTTTCTTCTACTTTACTACGTATTTCATCTGAAACCTCCGTTGTGGTCTTATTGCGTTTGTCTTTTAACTTTATAAGATAATCGCCTCGGTTGGGTTCAGTGATAAAAAAGCCCAATTGCGTTCCCAAACGGGCGGAATAAGCTTCCACCTCAGGCTGATTATCCAACACCTCGTTTACAATTTGAAGCATTCTGTCGGTTTCTTCCAGCGTTGTTCCTCCAGGACTGTTATAATCTAATATGATGCTACCCTCATCCATTTCGGGCAAAAATCCTGATGGCAATTGCGACGGAATCAATATGATTATGATTATACAAACTACAAGGAATAAAATTCCTATCACTGGTTTTACAAGAATATTATGAATCCATTTTGTCTTTGACTCGTGTTTCTTAGCTTTTGAATTTTTCCGGGTAAACAAAATAGAAAATACCGGTACCACAAGCCAAGTGACTACGAAGGAAGCCGATAAGGCTATAATCATTGTAAAAGCCATTACCTGAAAGTATGCTCCGGCAACGCCCGTCATCAATACAAAAGGAATGAATATTACGATCGTACTTAATGAGGACCCCACCATTGCAGGAAATAAATACTTTATTGTTTCATGAGCAATCTGGCCAATATTTTCTTCTGGATGTTCTTCCTTTATCTTATGGATTTTTTCTATGATCACCACCACATCATCTATCATCAAGCCAATAGCCGCAGCAACTGCACCAAGGGTCATAATATTGAAGGTATAGTTAAACGCTTCCATAATAATAAGCGTTAGCGAAAGCGATACCGGAATGGTAAATAGCACCACCATACTTGCCGAAAAAGATCGTAAGAAAATAATAACAACCAAGAGCGCCAATACCAGTCCTATCCAAAGAACGTCCTTGATACTTGATATACTCGTGTTCACAAAATCAGCCTGTTTATAATATGGTTTCAAAACAACACCATTGGGCAAAATGTTTGCAAGTTCTTTTACCTTTTGCTCTATGCTAGCGTTTATATCTACCAAATTGGCGTTTGGCTGTTTGATTACAGCAATAGTTGGCACATTTTTGCCATTGGCGAGGATTTTTACGTATTCTTTTACTTCTGAAACCTTAATTTCTGCTACATCCTTTAATCTGATTAAACGACTGGGACTGTTTACAATGACCAAATCCTCTAATTCTGAAATATTATGAACAGCATTATCTGTGAGGGTTAAGTACATCCGGTCATAATCCGTTATAAAACCATTAGATTGTAGAATATTTGAGTTTGTAACGGCATTTTGAATTGTGGTCAAGGAAATTCCCAAAGATTTAAGGGTGGCTGGATTCAGGACTATCCGGTATTCCTTATCCTTCCCCCCAATTACCACAATATCTGAAACCCCTTGCGTTGCTGCCAAATAAGGTTTAATTTGATATTTGGCTATTTTTTTTAAATCAACCTGTGAAAAGCCTTCTCCTTCCAAAGAATATCCCATTACGGGAAGTATCGAAGGGTTCATTTTTTCTACGGAAAATACGGTATTTGGAAGTATGTTCCCTTGCGACTGGTTGATGAACGACTCGATTTGTGCCTTTGCAGTATTGATGTCCATATTCCAATCTAGAAATACTGAAATCTCACAACTGCCCCGTGATGTTGTGCTGCGTATATATTGCAACCCTTCCGTACGGCGAATGATATTTTCCAAAGGTATCGTTACCGTGGTCATCATCTTATCCACGGGCTGCTGACCAGCATCTGCAATAACTTTGATTTTCGGGAACGTAATATCTGGGAAGAGCCCTGTCTTTAAATTTTTATAGGAGAAAACACCGCCCATCAGCAATAAAACGGCAATAGCCAAGATGGGATATTTATAACTGGAATGCAGGTTTTTCATGGCTATTTATATTTTACGAAGGTAGAATCCTGCATTTGGTATGCTCCATCTAAAATAACCAAGTCATTCAAATGAATTTTATCAGATTGAATCTGAATAAGCGAATCGTTCTTTAATTGTGGAATCACAGCGGTTTTGATAGCGATAGAGTCATCAACAATTTTCATTACCCAATATGCTGTCAAAAGCTCATTTGTCTGTAAGGCTCTTTTCGGAACGGTCAATGCGTTGGAGCTTTCCTTTTGAATAAATTTAACCTGAACGTTCAGGTTTTCGGGCAATTCTGACTTGGGCAAATCAATTAAAAAAGTTTGGGATTGGGATTGTGCATCGATGGTCGGCATCACATCGTTTATGGTTGCGGATATTTTTTTCCCATCGGGCAACAAGAGCTCACACTTAGATCCTATCTTGACATTTTCTCGATATTCATAAGGCACATTTACCTGCACAACCAAACTATTGGGCCGCACAATGGTTGCCAAAACATCGCCTTCCGCCACGTAATCGTTTTTGGTTACATTCAGAACTATGACAACTCCTGTGGCATTACTTGAAATTCGAATAGGAGCAATAAATTTTGCCAATGAACTATCAATTTTCACGGCTTCTTTCAGTGCGTCCTGTTCCTTGGTCCGCAATGAAGCGAAGGTCTGTCCTAAGTTTATAGGATCTCCTATCTTAAAAGGCATATATGAAATATAGCCTGTGACATTTGAGCGTATATTTTCCTTTTTTTGATATTGAGTAACTCCATTAAAAGTTAAATATTCCTTGATGTCGTTCTGTCCAACTTTTACCACGCTTACCGTTATGGGTGCTTTCTTGGTAGCTTTTGTTTCCAAAGTTTTCTTGCAGGCCGATGCGCTTAAAAGCAGCAGGATGATTGTGATATTTTTGATGTAGTGTAAAACCATAGTTACCAATTAATAAAATTATACTGGCTCTGTAATAACCAGTGATTGGTCTGCATTTGCAATTTGGCGTAAACATTCTGTTTGTAATTCTGAATTACATTCAGATAGTCCACAATAGATACTTGCCCCTGCACCAACTTTCCCTTGTATATTTCAAGTATGTTCTGCTGTTTTTGCAATTGATTATCCAGCAGTTGCATATTCTCGTCAAGACCCACTATTTGTTGTTCAATACTTTCAACCTTATTTTTCAGTTGTATTTTTGAATTTTCACGATAGTATTCCAGACTCTGCTTCTTATAATTGTTTTGCAATTCATTATACTTTCGCTGTCTGCCGTCGTAAATAGGAATCGTCAAACGCAGTCCCGCGCTTGCCCCTATTCTATGTTCAATATTCTGCAATTCCACCGCATTCAATCCCGTGTTCGCATACACGGAAACTTGTGGTTTGTATTGATTATTAAAAACTTCTAGATCTGCAGCAACTTGTAAACTGTCATTTTCAAATTTTTTATTGTAAAAAAAGTCAGTTGGCTTTACAATCTCCAAAATATTGGGCTTTGCAATTGAGTCCACTGTTTCCAAAGGAATACCACTCAACGTATAAAGCTGGTCTATGGAAGTTTTAAAGTTATTCTGAATTTGTTTCAATTCAAGCTTTTTGCTTTCAATATCAAGTTGCAACAGCAAATAATCGCTTTCCATTAAAACCGCGCGTTTCACCAAAAGTTCAACAACCTGCAATCTATTTTCCAAATCACTTAAAATTTCTTTCGTGAATTCCGCCTGCAGTTGAAGTTGATAGGTTGTGATATACAGGTCCGTAATATTCTTTATTAGATTGTGGGCAATCTCTTCCGAAGAAAGTTGAATTGCTTCATTTTTTATTTTATTCTGAAACAATAGATTATCAATTACCGCTTGGTTAAAGAGGTTTTTGGTGACATTTAATTGTGCGGAATATAAACCTCCATTGGTAACGCCAACGTCATAACCAAAAGCATTCGGGGATGGAGCTGTAGTAATGTCTATTGGTTTTCCGTTATTATCGAAATAAGGAGCAACCAAAATCTCTGAAGTAACATTGATCTGAAAAGCCCTGTTTTGGGCGATTATTAATTTATTTTGGAGCTCGCCTATTTCACCTAAATTTTCATTTTCGAGCAAGGCAGGAGTATTATTTTTTGCTTGATCCAAGTAATAATCAAGTCCTCTAATATCTTGAGCAGAAACTTTTAGGAATGCCAACAATAAAAAGATAAGAGTGAGTTGAGTCTGTTTCATTATTAATTTGCCCAATTACTTCTTTTGATAAACTGAGGGTTAATTGAAGTCAATAGTGCCTGACGAGGGAAGAAGTAATGCGAAACCAAATATTAATCCAACTTCCCTATCAGGGCTTACACTTAGGCACGATACCTTTAAATGTGGCTAATCCGCCTGCCGGACGGACAGGTTCAAATAAACGATGTCCGTAACCTAAAACGTAATTTTGTCAATACTCCCTGAATGTTTATTTTTAATATGAAACAAAAGTAGAAGTGAAATCTAAAGAGAAATTGAAGAGGGATTAAAGAAATCTTATCTTTTGGTATTCTTCAAACTCTTTTTCAGCGTAGATGGGAAATTGATGCCTAGACCCCGAATCACAAATCAACAAATTGCAATGCAAAAAAAGCTCCTTCCCTATTCCCAAAACAATAATCAGACAAAAAAAAAGAATTTATAGGGGAAGGTGGTCCCAACAAAGCAATTTATAAAAGCTAAAACCTCCATCTCGGGAATTCGGAAGGAGTAAACCAATAAAAGCAACACTATAATCCATCGCCAAAATTGTTAAGACTTTCCTAAAAGTAATCCGTATATTTGGAACTGAAACGTATTCGTCCTCAGCACGGAATTCCGTAACAGGATAAAAGAAGTATTGTTTTATATTTGAAGAAACTACACTTATCTAACATAATGACCAACCAACACATAAAGCAGCTCGAAACCGAATTATGGGATGCAGCTGATGATTTAAGAGCTAATTCCAAACTTACCGCTGCAGAATACAAAGACCCACTTTTAGGATTGGTATTGTTGCGGTTTGCGCAAAACCGCTACGAAGATGCCAAGATTGGATGGGTTGAATAGGAATTAGGAAATATTATTACAAAATTAGAAAGTGGAAGTAGACCAAAAGGAGGTATTGATAAAGATTTGAATTTTGGTGTGCCAAGTATTGGAGCTGAAAGTGTTCTTGGTTTAGGAAAATATAATTATGGTAAGGAAAAGTTGATTTTAGAATTTTTTTATAACAAAATGAGAAAGGGTAAAATTGACCAAAAAGATATCTTAATATATAAAGATGGTGCCTATATAGGAAAGACTTCAATGTTTCAAGACGGTTTTCCATATAAAAAATGTGTTGTAAATGAACATGTTTTTCTAATAAACACAGAAAGTGAAAGCTTACAAAATTTTTTATTTTTCACATTAAATAGGAAAGAATATTTCGATAAAATGCAAGGATTAAATTCTAATGCTGCTCAACCAGGAATAAATCAAGAAAAGTTAAAATCATTACTAATTATATTAGCTAATATTGAATTGATAATAGATTTTAACGAAGTTGTAGAACCAAGGGTTAAATTAATTTTTAGTCTTGCAAAACAAAACCAACTCTTAAAAGAAGCTCGTGATATTTTGTTGCCACGGTTGATGAGTGGGATGATTGATGTTGATGTGTTGCAAATAAAAGAAGGCGTTCAAAGATATTGATGATTATTTGGAGTTGGAAGGTGAGTTAGGTAGAGTTGCTGAGGATAAGAAAAAATATAGTAAATAGTGCTTTAAAACGCATTATTCTTATTGTATTTACTTAGAAATTCACATAAACGTTTATGTATATCTTGAGTTGTGGCATGTCTCGACACGAACCTCTCCAAACCTGCCTGCCGGCAGGCAGGTAGAAACTGGCTTTATTCTGATTTGCAGGTAAATTTTATGTTTAAATTCTTTATAAATTCAAAATCATCAATCCAACTTATATTCATATTATCACAGACGTGAGGAATTTTTATTTTGGTTTGTTTTCGAATAAAATCTTTTTTCTCCTTTGTTACCACTATAGCTTTTTCCTTCATTGCGTGTGCAATTACCCAAGGGTCAGCTTTAGAGTGAATTCCATTGCTTGAAACTAAATATTTATGGCCAGGATTTGATGCGTAAATTTCTTTAAGGCAATTCGTTACTTCTCCATCAATTTTTTTAATTGGGATATCGCTGTTTTTTAACCATTCGAAAAGATTATCTTCTCCTTTCTCAATTTCTTCATAAACTAATTCGGGAATAAAAATAACACCTTTTTTGCCTAGTTCATTTAAAACTTCCCAATAGGATGGACAAATTTCAGGTGAGTAATATTTTTGCCAAGCTTGAATTAGAATGTTGGCATCAATACAGTAAACTACTTTTTCTTCTTCAAACATTAGGCAAGCAGTTTTTCAAATTTTTGGAAATTATTTATCTGCGTGTTTAGAAGATTACTCGCAATAGATGGCGATAATGAACCATTGTTAAAGGAATCCATTACAATTCTTGTAAATAGTCTACTATTTTTATTTAATCGCAGAAGGTAGGGGTCAGGACCACCTTTTCTTTCTTTTTGTTTTTCTTTTTTTATCTTTTCTCTTTCTAAGAAATTCTCAAATTCATCTTGAGCATCTTCTTTTAGTACTTTGTATTTAGATTGGGAAATTAAATTTAAGTTCAAGGCTCTTACTAACAGAGCAAAAGAACTTATACCAAGCTCCTTTGCTTCCTTGAAAATCTTATTATTTGACTCGAAAGTTTCGCTACCTAATTGTGTGATTATTTCCCTTGGCATTAAAGCATTAGCCGCAACTTGATTGCAAAATAATTCTACGGGATGAAATTTAGATTTAGGTTTGGCGCTAAAATCAATATCTATTTCATTTGATATTCCTGATTTGGCTATCCAAATATGAGCTAATTCGTGTACTATCGTAAAAAGTTGTGGTGCGTTCCAATTTTTAGAATTAACGAATACAAAAGGCGCAAATTTGTCAGCGATAGCAAAGCCCTGAATTAAATCTCTATCTAAAACTAATCGAGAATGTAAATAACTTGTTCGAGTTATAAATATTCCTGCTGTTTCGGCTTTATCAATCCATTCATAAATAGGTGTTTTTTGATAATTACTTGGACTAATTTTTAGGGTTTCCAATATATTTTTCGCAACTACTTCTGGATTATCATTTATCGTGTATTTACCGACAAATGGAAGTTTGTCTTCTCCAATTTCTTCAAATAATTCACTAATCCAATTCTGTTTTTCTTGAACATCACGAATAATAAATATTGAGGCCGTATCTAGTTTTTTTGAACTATCTCTTCTGTAATCTTGAAGTGGTTGAAAGTCTTTTGGAATTTCTGGTAAAAAGAAAAGTGAAAAAGGTCTTCTGTAGCTTTTTGCCAAAATTTTTGCTTGTCGAATAGTTGGAAAATCATTTCCGTCTTCCCAAGTCAAATACCTTTCAGGTGATACAGAAACCTTTTTGGCAGCATCTTCCACAGAGATTCTGGCGGACTCTCTCGCCCACTTCAAAATCTCGGATGTCATAAATGCTTTATCAGCCATTACTTTTTTCTACAAAGGTAAAATTTTAATTCACAATGGTATTTTTTTTGTTGCTGCTACAATTCAAAATAGTGCAGTGAAAAGCACTTATGTGGTTATTTATCAATAAAATTATCTATATTTGCACAAAAAGAGCACTATAATGCACGCTAACCAACTTATAGAAACCATAAAAAACCGTAGAGAAATGCTACAGGTAACGCAGGAAATGCTGGCAGACCTTTCTGGCGTTGGCTTGCGAACCCTGAAACAATTTGAAAGCGGAAAAGGCAATCCAACCTTAGAAACCTTAAACAAATTAGCAGACGCCTTAGGTTTAGAGCTTACGTTCGCTGTTAAAGAAATATAAACAAAGCTACTGGACTTAAAAATAATGGCTGTTATATCTAATTATAAAAACGAGGTATCCACGTCTCATATCTCAAGTCTAAAATCTTATATCTATCTAAAATTGAGACAAGCAGAAATACTATATAAAAAAGAACCAGCAGGTCTATTAACGCAGATGGACGACGGTAGCTTTGTGTTTACCTATCACGAGCTTTGGTTTAATGACGTTAGTAAACCAACCATTAGCTTAACCTTGCCTAAAACACAACAGGAGTTTCGTGCTGAACAGCTGTTTCCCTTTTTTTACAATATGCTGCCAGAAGGCTCTAATAAACAAATCGTTTGTTTTGAGAATCGCATAGATACGAACGATCATTTTGGTATTCTGTTAACCACTGCAATCTATGATACTATTGGCGCGGTTCAAATTAGGAAAATAGAAATCTAATGGCGTTAACTAAAATAACATATTGTCCAGGAACGCTAAAAGAGGGGTATTCAGAGTATAGCAATACCGCCTTAAAACGTGTATTTAATGGTAAAAAAGTAAGTGCCATTTTACCATACGATTCACCAGCAAGCAACGATATAACAGATGCATTGTTTACTGAAAACAGAAAGCATATTTCAATTTCTGGCGTACAAGAAAAATTTTCGGTCTTATTGGAAAAAAATAAATTACGCCTTATCCAAGAAGGAGAACAGGGGCAATACATTTTAAAACCAATCCCAAATGTTGGTAAAAACGCCGACCAAATACCGGCCAATGAGCATCTCACTATGCAAATTGCGCGGCAGGTATTCGGTATTGAAACAGCAGAAAATGCACTTATTTTCTTTAAGAATGGCGCGCCAGCATACATAACCAAACGCTTCGATGTTAATGAAGACGAAGGTAAACTGGCGCAAGAAGATTTTGCGTCTTTGGCGGGCAGAACCCCACAAACCCACGGCGAAGACTTTAAATATTTGGGCAATTATCTGGAAGTGTTTCAGCTACTCAAAAAATACTCCCCTGCTTATACCATAGAATCCATAAAGTTATTTAAGCTGGTGCTTTTCAATTATTTGTTTTCCAATGGAGATGCACATTTTAAAAATTTCTCTTTAATAGAAACACCTTACGGCGATTTTAGATTAAGCCCTGCTTACGATTTGCTGAATAGCAGATTACATATAGACGATAAAGATTTTGCTTTAACGGATGGTTTATTGCCACCAAATTTAGCACAAGGTAAAATTACAGCGCAGTTTTTTACTTTGGGCGAGCAAGCAGAAATTCAGAAAAAGCAAACAGAAAATATTTTTAATGAGCTAACCGCTAAACAAGATGAGGTTTTAGCACTCATTGAAGCTTCTTTTCTAAATAAAAAATCAAAAGAGAATTATACACAAGCCTACCAAACACGCTTAAAAAAACTAATAAGACCATGAGCTGCGGATATTCCGAAGATACGCTTATAGAATAAGCGACTCATGATATATCACTAACACTCCCCTTCTATCGACTTATCTACCAACACTGCAATCCATTGCCAAAATTGTTAAGACTTTCCTAAAAGTAATCCGTATATTTGGGGAACTGAAACTTATTTGTCCTCAGCGCGGAATTCCGTAGCAGGATAAAAGATGTATTGATTTATATTTGAAGACTGACCTACCAATTAGCAAATGTCAAAAAACGAGGCCCACGCCCGAATAAAAATTAATCAACTTCTTCAAGAAGCAGGATGGCGTTTTTTCGATGATGAAAATCGCAAAGCAAATATCTTACTTGAAAATCATGTCAGAATCAGTGAGCAACAAATAGATGCTTGGGGAAATGATTATGAAAAGGTAAAAGGCGGTTCATTAGATTTCCTATTAGTTGATTCCAATAATAAACCAATTTGCGTGCTCGAAGCCAAGAAGGAAAGTCTTCATCCTTTGATAGCAAAAGAACAAGCCCGTAAATATGCAAAAACCGTTGGATCTCAATTTATTATCTTATCGAATGGTATTGTTCACTACCTCTGGAATTTAGAAAAAGGCAATCCCAAACCAATATTTAAGTTTCCTTCTCCTAATGAAATTGGAGCAATAAAGGAATGGAATCCAGATAGACAAGCATTATCCTCTGACCCTGTATCCATTGATTATATTGCTAGTATTCAAATGCCTGATTATGCAGAAAGACCAGAGTGGAATGGAAGTGTTGAGGCGAGTAAAGACTTTATTTGGAATAACGGATTGCGGTTTCTACGACATTACCAACTTAAAGCAGTAAAACAGCTGCAAAAAGCCGTTGCGAAAGGTAAGGATAGGTTTCTTTATGAAATGGCTACGGGAACTGGAAAAACCCTAACAGCAGCAGCCGTCATTCGTTTGTTTCTACGAACAAAGAACGCGAGACGAGTTTTGTTTTTAGTAGATAGATTGGAATTGGAAGACCAAGCCTGGAAAGCTTTTACCGCTTACTTAAAACCTGACTATTCCACTTTTATATATAAGGAACACCGAAGCGATTGGCGAAAAGCTGAAATAGTGGTTACTACCATTCAATCACTAATGTTCGACAATAAATACAGATATGAGTTTTTACCTACCGACTTCGATTTGATTATTTCTGATGAATCCCACCGTTCTATTTCCGGGAATGCAAGAGCCGTATTTGAGTATTTCCATGGATATAAATTAGGATTGACCGCCACACCAAAAGATTATTTAAAAAGTGTGGATATTGAAAAGATAAAAGAAAATGACCCTAGGGAGATAGAAAGAAGAATGTTACGGGATACCTATTCAACATTCGGATGTGAAGGAGGTGAGCCCACGTATAGATATTCTTTATTAGATGGGGTAAAAGATGGATTCCTTATCAATCCAAGAGTCATAGATGCCCGAACAGAGATTACAACACAGCTGCTTTCTGATAAAGGTTACGCCGTATCTATTACCTCAGAAGAAGGAGAAGAGTTTGAAGTATTTGTTTCCAGAGATTTTGAAAAGAAATTTTTCTCAGATAAAACAAACCACGTTTTCTGCCAGACCTTTTTGGAAAATGCCCTACGAGACCCTATAACAAATGAAATAGGAAAGACCATTATATTTGCAGTTAGTCAAAACCATGCTCGGAAACTCACTGAAATATTAAACGAGTTTGCGGATCAATTATACCCTGGCAAATACAATTCAGATTTCGCCGTACAGGTTACTTCACAAGTGGGTGATGCACAGCAAATGACTATCAACTTTACCAACAACAATCTGAATGGCAAATCTGCGTGGTTGGAAGGGTATAAAACAAGCAAAACCAGAATATGTGTTACTGTTGGAATGATGACAACAGGATATGACTGTCCAGACTTGCTCAATCTATGTATGATGCGCCCAATCTTTAGCCCTTCAGATTTTGTGCAAATCAAAGGACGTGGAACTCGAAAAAACAATTTTATTTTTACGCATAAAAACGAACTAGGCGAAAAGGAAACCATAACGCAAGAAAAAGAATACTTCAAGCTATTTGACTTCTTTGCCAATTGCGAATATTTTGAAGAAAAGTTTGATTATGATGAAAAACTAAATCTTTCAAAGCCTAAAAATGGAAGTAAAGAAGGTGGCGAAGGGGGAATAGATATAGTTAAATACATCAGTTTTCGTCCAGATCCTTTAATGGCTATGGAAGAAACTATCGTAGGATTGCAGGGTATGAAAATTGACCGAATGTTATTCAAAAAGTTTGAGGATAGAATTGTAATGGATGACGTTATCAAGAGAAATGTGGAATTGGGTAATTGGGAACTCGTGATAAGCCATATTCAGAATTATTGTTGTCCGATAAAAATCGAAAGTACGGAATTATGGGCTTGAAAGTCAATAAAAGCGTTGTGATATTTTGAAAACATAAAAGTAAGCCCCCTCTTGTATTGGTTCTAATAAAACTCGAGATTTTTTTGAAAAT
>JBDNFD010000103.1:0-23696 GCA_041689995.1 Flavobacteriaceae bacterium
AATAAAATTTGAAACCCTTTCAAGGCTTTACCTTTATATCCAAAAATCCAACGCCCCGCTCAAATTCCCAAAAGAGAAATCAATGAAAACAACACCAATCCCTTGATATAACTACATCTTAACTTTATAGACAGACATTAACTAATCTTATTGCCAAGAATATTGAAGTTTATGAACTGATTCAATTTTATGCAAATTCCATTCATCTAGCAAAAAACTACGATGGGACAAAAACAAATGATTTCGAAAATAATGTAAAAGCATTTTTAGCACTCCAAGATTTATTTCTTTTCGGTAAAGTTTTATCATTTATCTACTCCAATATGTTTAATCAGGAACTTATGGAAGATTTAATACAGGAGTTTGAGAATCTTTCAATTTTTTATTTGAAGGTTTTGAAAGAAAACAGTCATTCAATAAATATTGAATTGACACAAAATGAAGATAAATGGAATGATTGGTTGCCTAGTCGGAAGAAAAAAAAGAGTGATAACACGAGTAATATATATCAAGATTTGTTAACAATAGATTCAATCAAGAGAGATGTTCAAAATAATTTTGACGAGGGACAGAAAACCATTGAAGATTTAATGTTTCAACTTGAAAAACCACAAGAGTTTATAATTGAGGCGGGAGAATTATATCAAGTTAATTAGGCAGAGGTAAAAGAAAAGATTGAACAGCCAGTTCAAAAAGAATTATTTGAAGATCGCGTGCAACTCAATGATAAGGTTGAAATTAAATATATCAATGTCGGAAAAAACCTCAATATTCATTTGGTTGACGAACGGATTAAGAAGTTTACTATGGATAGTACTCTTCAAAAAATTGATATTAAATCGCCGTTAGGAGAGTCATTATTAGGCAAATATGTTGGCGATACTGCTAAAGTTGGTGATTTAGAAAATTATGTTGAGGTGCTGGGAATTGTGAATTAATATTAAAGAGACATAAAAGTTTCCTTGTCATTACATTCTATTAACGATAAACGGGATTCAGATTGGAACAGGGGTGATGATATTAAAGCAGCGTTGAAAGTTGGTTTGATATTATTGCTTGATGAACACGGCTATCCACCTGTGGAGCGGGATGAGGTTTATCAGGATATATTTGAACAGGCTGAGAATTATAAGAAACATAGTTATCCAAATAGATGAATTTATAAAAGCTTTCATCAAAACTGTAATCCCTTCAATGCAAAACATCCAATTCCAACTCTTTGGAAGACTTAGCCTGAACTTCTTTAAAAAGTGCTTGGTTCTTTTCAATTTCTTTGTCCCAAAATGGGATCATTCGTGAAAGTTTTTTACGCCATTCTTCATTGTTGAATTTTGTCGGAAATATATCTGGAATCACTTCTAGCATAATGTTCACCGCGACAGAAGCTCCCGGTGACGCCCCCAATAAAGCCGTTATTGTCCCGTCTTTGCTGTGCACCACATCCGTTCCAAATTCCAAAATGCCACCTTCTTCCTCGTCCCGTTTGATGATCTGCACCCGCTGTCCGGCTACTTTCAACTCCCAGTCTTCTGGTTTGGCATCCTGTACGAATTCCCTTAATTCTTCGATTCTATCCATATGATCCATTCGTACCTGCTCGATCAAGTATTTTGTCAATGGCAAATTATGCCAGAAAACGCCCCACATAGAGGGAAGGTTACTGAATTTTATGGATTTGAACAAATCGGTGAAGGAACTTTTTTTGAGGAATTTGGTGCTAAAACCGGCAAAAGGACCGAACATCAATTCCCTTTTTCCATTAATATAGCGGGTGTCCAAATGTGGTGTGGACATTGGTGGCGCGTTCAAACCCGCTTTACTATATACCTTGGCGTGATGTTGTTCAATGACTTCCCTATTGTTGCAAACAAGCCATTGCCCGCTCACCGGAAATCCGCCATAACCTTTCTTCTCCGGGATTTCCACTTTTTGCAGAAGTGGCAGCGCTCCGCCACCGGCACCGATAAACACATGGTTTGCGTCGTAATAACTTTTTTTGCCCGTATTTAAATTTTTTACTTCCGCAAACCATTCCGTGGAATTTCCCGGATCTATATCTTCAACTTCATGAGCCATATGTACCGGGGTGTCGAATCGATTTTCCAGAATATGAAAAAATTTCTTTGTCAATACCCCGAAATTTATCTCTGTGCCAATTTCCATACGTGTCGCCGCCATGGGTTCTCTTTTGGCTCGGTCGTTCATGATCAATGGAAACCAAGATTTTAGAATTTCCGGATCTTCTGAATATTTCATCGATTGGAAGGCAATGGAAGATTGCATGGCTTCATATCGTCTTTTTAGGAAGTCCACATTTTCTTTGCCCAAAACCCAACTATGATGCGGAACGTTATGTATAAAATCACGTGGGTTTTCAATTAGTTTTTGTTCCACGAGATAGCTCCAAAACTGCTTGGATTGTTCAAATTGTTTGAAAATTTCCATCGCTTTGGAGATATTGATATTTCCATTTTTATCTTCGGGAGTATAGTTCAATTCACAAAATGCCGAATGTCCGGTTCCGGAATTGTTCCAAGCTGCGGAACTTTCTTGTGCCACTTTATCCAAACGTTCTAGAATCAGGATTTTGATTTCCGGATCTAGCAGTTTCAACATAAGTGAAAGCGTGGCGCTCATAATGCCACCACCCACACAAATCAAATCGTATTTTTCGGAATGCTTGACTTTAGCCATACATTGTTTTTTTCAAAGGTAAATAATATTGATTTTTTAGTCGTCTAATAATAAATTTTATAAAAAATTTAGCTTATCAAAAAAAGAACAAATCAATAACCTTTATTTCTTTTCGATTCCGGAAACATTTGCCATAACTTTGAGCCACACCCGTTAATAACGATTTGTTACAATGTTTGATTTCCCTTTACTGGTTTTTCATACCGCCAGTTTTGGCAGCATTTCAGAAACAGTTTCAGGGTTCAGATGTTCCTTGATTTTGTTCACAGTCTATAACTTCAAGTAATTTCTTTTCGGTAAAGTAAATGCCGACTTTTGTCGTATTAAAATGAATATGGATATGAAATCTTCCAGAAAAGGAAAAAACGCTTTAAAAAGTAATGAACCGTTTTTTAAACTAGATTTAAAATACAGAAAAGTACTCTTTATAGTTGGGGTGGTTCTTTGCTCTTCAACTTTTTTATCTCCCGCGTTTGCATTGTTTCTCGGATTGTTTTTTGCGCAATTTATCGGACATCCTTACATGCATTTAAATCGACGGGCCACAAAGATATTGCTGCAAGCATCGGTCGTTGGTTTGGGGTTTGGTATGAACATAGTGAGCGCAATGGAAGTGGGTGGTGAAGGATTGACTTTTACCGTAATTTCTATTTTCGGAACATTGACCGTGGGATTTTTGTTGGGAAAATTATTTAAAGTTGAAGAGAAAATATCATATCTTGTTTCTTGTGGCACGGCAATTTGCGGCGGAAGTGCCATTGCAGCCGTTGCACCAGTGATCAAGGCAAATGAGAAACAAATCTCGGTCGGTTTGGGAGTGGTTTTTATCCTCAACGCAGTGGCATTGTTCATTTTTCCCAGCATTGGGCACGCGTTAGGATTGTCACAAGAAGAATTTGGTTTATGGAGTGCCATTGCGATTCATGACACCAGCTCGGTGGTGGGTGCTGCCAGTCAATATGGCCCAGAAGCATTGAAAGTAGCGGTAACCGTGAAATTGGTCCGCGCGTTATGGATTATTCCCGTGGCGTTTTTATCTACTTTTCTTTTTAAGAACAAACAGAAAAAAATAAGTATTCCATGGTTCATCGGTTTTTTTGTCCTCGCAATGGTCGCAAACACTTATGTTCCCTTTGTCCAAGATTACAGTGGATATATCGTAACCGTTGCCAAAGCAGGTCTTACATTAACTTTGTTTTTAATCGGAGCAGGATTATCAAAAGAGGTCGTTCGTTCCGTAGGTTTTCGTCCGTTTATACAAGGGATTTTACTGTGGATACTTATTGCAAGCATTTCGCTTTGGGCGGTCATTTACTTTTCATGAGAAGTTTAAATGTGGATTGATCTATCTTTTTTTGTTATTGTGCCCTGTACTTTTTAACAATCAAGTTGTTTCTTTTGTCCGTTTTGTCGATCCGCGTTTTTTCTTTTTAAGCTTGCGCTGTTTGATATAAAGGCTTAATTCTTTTTCTTCTTTTTTTGTCAGTGGTCCTAGTCCACCCATAACATCCACGTCCAATTCTTTTTTTTCCTTTTTCATTTTATTGTCCTTTAAAATATTTGTTTAGCAATTTTAGCGATGCTTGTGTTTCAATAATCATTACCCTACCACCGAAATGAAATGCGCCAAGTGTCTTTTCGTAATGTTCAATCAGGTTTGTCTTTGATAGGAAAGAAACATTCCCCTGGTGTCCGCGTTGGAAAGAAAGTTTGCAGGCATATGCAACCAAATTTCCCGGAACGCCAGAGTACATTTTTGGTTTGCCTTTATTGAAAGGCGCACTCTCCACCAAATGAATAAAAACGTGGTCGGCTTTAACTTCCAAACTTATCAGTCCTTGAATAATAGTCGGATTGTTGACGATGGTCAACTTGTAAACATCCCTTATGGGTTCTTTAAATTCACTTTTCCAATCAAAAAGCCAACCATTTTTATTGGAGACCGACTTGAGGTCGTTTTTTGTCAGAACAGCAATTTCGGTTGCGAAGTTATCGCCTGTTACCACATTTTCAATACTGTTGGTCAATTTATCGATAAAAAAATCAAGTCCTGTTTCTTCCTTTTTACTCATTTAGCTAATTTACGTAAATTATTGTCACTAGCCACCTGAATTGTTAAAAGGAAATGGCTGTTTAGCAAACGGCACTACGGTATAATGAATCATGAAGGGAAATACATCTAAAAATGATCGTTTTAAGTTTGTTTTTAATCGGAGCAGAATTGTCAAAAGAGGTCGTTCGTTCCGTAGGTTTTAGTCCGTTTATACAAGGGATTTTACTGTGGATACTCATTGCAAGCATCTCGCTTTGGGCGGTCATTTACTTTTCATAAGATGTTTAAATGTGGATTGATCTATCTTTTTTTCCACGTTTCGGGATTAAGGCTGGTATGATAAACCCGGGAGATGACGATTAATTTTTGAAAATCATCGTTTCGTGGCTATGAAAAGCAGTGTGCAAAAACGTGCGTAACTTTCCGCCGAAAATTTACCTTTCCAAACCAGCGTACTGCTGCCCGCGAGTCTGGGCTGGCAGGTTTTTCCGAATTGTTTGCCATTCCCGTACGAAGCTGTTTTTTATAGCCGCTTTTATGCCCTCTGTTTTTTAACAATCAAGTTGTTTATTTTGTCCGTTTTGCCGACCTGCGTTTTTTCTTTTTAAGCTTGCACTGTTTGATATAAAGGCTTAATTCTTTTTCTTCTTTTTTTGTCAGTGGTCCTAGTCCACCGATAACATCCACGTCCAATTCTTTTTTTTCCTTTTTCATTTTATTGTCCTTTAAAATATTTGTTAAGCAATTTAAGCGACGCTTGTGTTTCAATAATCATTACCCTACCACCGAAATGAAATGCGCCAAGTGTCTTTTCAGGATTTCTTTTTTTTGTTGTTCCGACAAATCATCGACTTGTTCTTGATCAATCCCGATCTATTTTTTTCTGAGTTTGTTCCATTGGGAAATAGGAATAAAACCCCCCGTGGTTTTTCCTTTGCTGATTCTCATTGCAAATTGTATGCGAACCCTTTCAGAGTTTAAAACTCTGAAAGGGTTGGACTATAATTTGATCTTACCCTCCATAAATCATATAGAGGCAATTATTTCAATGGCTTTAAAAAATATCCACTGACTCAAAACTCCGAAACAAAATGAAATTTAATATGCGGGTATTTTTGCTGGGTCATTTGTAATGAAAAGGCCGAATCCGCAAAAAAGACGAGTTGCCCTTTTTTATCTTTTGCCATAAATTTGCTTTTCACGCGTAGAAAATCCTTGAATTCCTCGCTTTTTTCATCCGAAGTTTCGGGATCGGGTTCTACCCAACAGGCTTTGTGAACATTCAGGTTTTCATAGGTGCATTTTGCACCATATTCGTGTTCCAGCCGATATTGAATTACTTCATATTGCAGTGCACCCACGGTGCCGATCACCTTTCGGTTGTTCATTTCTAATTTGAACAATTGTGCCACACCTTCGTCCATCAATTGGTCAATTCCTTTTTCCAATTGTTTGGATTTCATCGGATCGGCATTGTTGATGTATCGAAAATGTTCCGGTGAAAAACTTGGGATTCCCTTATAGCGCAATATTTCTCCTTCCGTCAGCGTGTCGCCGATTTTGAAATTTCCCGTGTCGTGCAAACCAACAATATCGCCGGGATAAGAAACATCCACGATTTCTTTCCGCTCCGCAAAAAACGCATTGGGACTGGAAAACTTCATTTTTTTGTTGTTCCGAACATGAAGATAAAATTTATTACGCTCGAATTTTCCGGAAACAATTTTTACAAAAGCCAACCGGTCCCGGTGTTTCGGATCCATATTAGCATGGATTTTGAAAACGAATCCTGTGAAATCATCTTCTTTCGGATCGATAATTCGAATATCACTCTCCTTTTTTCGGGGTTTTGGCGCAATTTCCACGAAACAATCCAATAATTCCCTGACGCCGAAATTGTTCAGTGCAGAGCCAAAAAATACGGGTTGTAAATTGCCGGCCAAATAGGCTTCACGGTCGAATGGCGGATAAACGCCTTGCATTAATTCGAGCTCCTCACGCAAGGTTTCTGCTGATTTTTTTCCAATCAGATTTTCCAATTGTTCCGAATTTAAATCTGAAATTTCAATGGTTTCCTCTATGTTTTTTCGGGAATCGCCACTGAAAAGATTGATGTTTTTCTCCCAAAGATTATAAATTCCTTTAAAATCATAGCCGATTCCAATGGGAAGGCCCAGCGGTGTTACCCGCAGATGCAGTTTTTGTTCAATTTCGTCCAACAATTCAAACGCATCTTTTCCCTCGCGATCTAATTTGTTCACAAAAACAATCATTGGAATATTGCGCATTCGGCAAACTTCCACGAGTTTCTCGGTTTGTTCCTCGACGCCTTTTGCGACATCGATCACCACAATCACACTGTCAACTGCGGTCAGTGTACGAAATGTATCTTCCGCAAAATCTTTATGTCCCGGCGTATCGAGAATATTTATTTTGTAACCTTTATATTCAAAAGCCAATACCGAAGTGGAAACTGAAATTCCCCGCTGTCGCTCGATTTCCATAAAATCGGAAGTTGCCCCTTTTTTTATTTTATTGGATTTCACTGCGCCGGCTTCATGAATGGCACCACCAAAAAGCAATAATTTTTCGGTCAAAGTGGTTTTCCCGGCATCGGGGTGGGAAATGATGCCAAAGGTTCTGCGCCTGTTTATTTCGTCTTGGAATTTCATCGCGCAAAGATCGAAAAAATGCTGCGAATGCACGAATGTTTATTCTGAAAACATGAACCCTGAAATTTTTTGGGCAGTCCGGAGATTCAAGGGTCCTTATCTGGTTTGTTTTCGTATTTTTGAAAACCAGTTAATAATTTGAAAAACCCCGGAATCATGAAAATACTTGTAGGCATCGCCAGAATTTTTGTTGGAATTTTATTCATTTTTAGTGGTTTCATCAAACTGAACGACCCGATTGGATTCTCTTATAAACTTGAGGAATATTTTGGCGCCGGGGTATTGAATTTGGAATTTTTGATTCCGTATGCTTTAATGATTGCCGTGTTCATTGTTATCTTCGAATTCATGCTCGGCGTCACACTGCTTTTGGGCTACGCACCTATTTTTACTCGTTGGAGTTTGCTCCTAATGATTTTATTTTTCACCTTTCTGACCTTCTATTCCGCTTATTTTAACAAGGTGACTGACTGTGGCTGTTTTGGCGATGCTATTCCGCTAACTCCGTGGGAATCATTTTGGAAAGATATTATTTTGCTGGTTCTGATTGTGCTTATTTTCTTCAATAGAAAATATCTTACGCCATGGTTTGTTCCCGCAAAGACACAAAAGTGGATCGTTTTTGTGGTGATGATCGCGTGCTTGTGGTTTGCATATCACGTTTTAATGCATTTACCGCTCATCGATTTTAGGCCGTATAAGGAAGGTGCGAATATTGAAGCGGGAATGTCCACTCCCGAAGGCGCAAAAAAGGCAATAATTGAGTATAAATGGAAATTTATGGTGGATGGAAAGGAAAAAATCGTGACTACCAATGGAAGTTATCCCGATGTAAACGGGGAACTTATTGAAGTGAATACCAATATGATGGATCCCGGATATGAACCACCTATTCACGACTTTTCAATTATGAAAGACGACGAAGATTATACCTCGGAATTTTTAGCGACCGATAAATTATTGATCATCACTTCTTATGATTTGGCTAAAAGCGATCCGGAAGGTTGGCCCGCCATTGAAGAAGCTGCAAAAAATGCCGAGGAAAATGGATATACAGTGATCGGTCTTTCTGCTTCTGGTGCGGAGGCAATACAATCTTTGAAAGCTAAATATAACCTAGATTTCGATTTTTATTCCGCCGATGTTACAGCCATAAAAACCATTGTTCGGGCAAATCCTGGTTTGGTGAAATTGCACGAAGGAACCGTTTTACAAAAGCTTCATTGGAACGATACGGAAAAATTGAAAGTTGGAGAGTGATTTTAGTTTTAAGCCAATAAAACCTATTAGGTTTAGAAACACCGAAAATAAAACAGGAAGCACCCAGAAACCAATTTGTTTAAATACGCATTACATAAATTAGGATATGCGCTGCTCACCTTATTGGGAGTGGTTACCGTAGTATTTTTCCTTTTTACCGTGCTTCCCGGCGATCCCGCAAAAATGATGTTGGGACAAAATCAGACGGAGGAACAGTTGTTGGTAATCCGCGCTAAATATGGGTTCGACGAACCTTTGTTTACACAATATCTTTATTATCTGAACGATTTATCACCTATTTCATTACATTCCACCAATCCAGTGGATTATACTTTTTTACGAAAGGGAAAATATAATGCGCTGCCATTGTTTGCTATTGGGAACAAAATCTTGGTTTTGAAAACTCCCTATTTGCGCGAATCTTTTCAAAAAAACGGCAAAGAAGTTTCTGCCATCATCGGGGAAACCTTGCCCAATACAATTATTTTGGCGGTAAGTGCTATTGGGATTGCGCTATTGTTGGGAATTTTTCTCGGAATTATTTCTGCGTTGAACAAAGATACTTGGATCGATCGTGCCATTCAAGTGGTGAGCACGGTGGGAATGAGCGTGCCGTCTTTTTTTAGTGCCATCATTTTTGCTTGGCTTTTCGGATTTGTGCTGCACGAATTCACCCATTTGAACATGACCGGAAGCTTATATGAACTGGATGATTTCGGGGAAGAAAATGTTTTGAAACTGAAGAATTTACTTTTGCCGGCAGTGGTTCTCGGTATTCGTCCGTTAGCAGTGGTGGTGCAATTAATGCGGAATTCACTTTTGGAAGTTTTGCAGCAAGATTACATCCGAACCGCCCAGGCAAAAGGATTGTCCATCTCGCGTATCATCCGGAAACACGCATTGAAAAATTCCATGAACCCTGTGGTTACGACTATTTCTGGCTGGTTTGCGTCCATGCTTGCGGGAGCGGTTTTTGTGGAATATATTTTTGGTTGGAATGGTTTGGGAAAAGAAATCGTGGAAGCCCTGAACAAACTGGATTTACCAGTGATAATGGGTGCAGTTTTGACTATTGCGACCACTTTTATCCTCATCAATATTTTTGTCGATATAATTTATGGTTGGCTCGATCCGAAAGTTAATGGTTAAAGCACTGCCAACTACCACTGCCAACTGATCACTTTTTCTTCAGAATCAAAGCTACAATTGCTGCGGTTACGATTCCGGCAGAAAGTGCGAAGAAAGCCGATTGGAACATGTAGGTGGAAAGATTGAAATATTGTTCTGCAATATCGGTTTTCATCAAATCATTGGAAACGTTGTAATCGATGAGATTTTTAAAGAAATCTGGACTAATGAAAGTATGGACCACAAATTGTACAAAGGGCATAAAAGCAGCAATAATAACGGAAAGAATGGAACCCGACAAAAATCCTTGTTGCCAGTTCATATTTCCGTTATAATATTCTTCGCGCTTTTCTCGGATTTCAATCACATAAATTATTATGGCCAAAATTCCAAAAAGATTGGTATAAATAGCTTCTTTTTCGATTGATTCCCCATGCCAACCCATCAGTTGTTCAAAACTCATCCACGCCAAGAAAATCAGCGTGAAAATAATGGCCCATTTTACTTCGATTTTGAATTTTTTCATTGGTTTTATGATATAGGCCGTAAGCAATAAGCAATATGCTGTAAGCCGATTAAAGGATTAAGGATTAAGGATTAATGATTAACGATTAATGATTAACGATTAAGGATTAAGGATTAAGGATTAATGATTAACGATTAATGATTTTTCATTCAAACCATTAAACCATACGAAATACTATCCCGGAACCCTGAACCTTGAACCTTGAACCTTGAACCTTGAACCTTGAACCTTGAACCCTGAACCTTGAACCTTGAATCCATTTTACTCCACAACACACATTTTGAATTTTGAACCCTGAACCTTGAACCCTGAACCTTGAACCTTGAATTTTGAATCCATTTTACTCCACAACACACATTTTGAATCTTGAACCCTGAACCTTGAACCTTGAACCCTGAACCTTGAACCCTGAACCTTGAACCTTGAACCTTGAACCTTGAACCTTGAACCTTGAATCCATTTTACTCCACTACAACCCAATCTCCTTTTTCCAATAAAGGAATTGCTTGTTTGTATTTGAGGGTTTTGTTCTCGCCGTTCATTACGTTTTTTATGGTGACTTTCTCATTGCGACCAATTTTTGGATGATCGCGTACAATAGTTTCCGTAACCTGCGGCCGTTGACTGGCTTGTTGACCGGCAGCACGATTTTGAGCTGTGCGTTCATCCAAGTTATGAAC
Source organism: Flavobacteriaceae bacterium (assembly GCA_041689995.1). GTDB lineage: Bacteria > Bacteroidota > Bacteroidia > Flavobacteriales > Flavobacteriaceae > DASSWG01. The sequence continues at coordinate 11,014 of JBDNFD010000103.1, forward strand.
CTCGTCCTTTTGCGTTTGTAAATTTTCTTTCGGGCGTCGTAGTTGTGCTTCCTGAACATTGGTATTGTCCTGATTTGGCAATTCTCCTTTGAACAAAAATGAAATGACATCTTTGTTCACTTCCTCCAACATTGCTTTAAATAGTTCAAAGGCTTCGAATTTGTAAATCAATAACGGATCTTTTTGTTCATGTACCGCCAGTTGTACACTTTGTTTCAGTTCGTCCATTTTTCGCAAATGGGTTTTCCATGCATCGTCGATTATGGCCAACGTGATATTCTTTTCGAAATCTGTGACAAGTTGTTTTCCCTCGGAATGATATGCTTTTTCTAAATTTGTAGCTACCTGAATGGTTTTTGCACCATCGGTAAATGGGACCGCGATTCGTTCAAATTTATTTCCCTGTTCTTCATAAACCCGCTTAATTACCGGAAATGCAAGTTCGGCATTGCGTTGCATTTTTTCTTGGTAATATTCGTAGGCAGACTTATAGATTTCCCCAGTGATTTTTTCGGCGGTCATTCGACCAAATTCTTCCTTGGAAACCGGTGAGCTCATCGAGAAGTATCGGATCAGTTCAAATTCAAAATTTTTGTGATCTGATGTTGCTTTGTTGGTTTCGGTGATGGCTTCTGCAGTGTCGTAAATCATGTTGGCGATATCGACACGCAGCCTTTCTCCAAAAAGGGCGTGATATCGTCGCTTGTATATTACTTCGCGTTGCGCGTTCATTACGTCATCATATTCCAACAGTCGTTTTCGGATACCAAAGTTGTTTTCCTCTACTTTTTTCTGTGCGCGTTCAATGGATTTTGAAATCATGGAATGTTGGATCACTTCTCCTTCTTCCAAGCCCATTCTATCCATTAATTTGGCGATTTTTTCGCTTCCAAAAAGTCGCATTAAATTGTCTTCCAACGAGGCGTAAAACTGAGAACTTCCCAGATCTCCTTGTCGCCCGGCACGACCACGCAACTGCCTGTCAACACGTCGGGAGTCGTGGCGTTCCGTACCAATGATCGCCAAACCGCCAACTTCTTTCACTTCCTTGCCCAATTTTATGTCCGTTCCACGACCTGCCATGTTTGTGGCGATGGTTACGATGCCAGATTGTCCGGCTTCTTCCACAATTTCGGCTTCTTTTTTGTGTAATTTGGCATTCAATACATTATGCGGGACACTTCGAAGTTGCAACATTCGACTTAATAACTCCGAAATTTCAACAGAAGTGGTTCCAATCAAAACAGGGCGACCCGCTTTTGAAAGCTCCGTGACCTGATCTATAACCGCGTTATATTTTTCACGTTTGGTTTTATATACCAAATCTTCCTGATCATTTCTTGCGATTGGCCGGTTAGTGGGAATTTCCACTACATCCAATTCATAGATTTCCCATAATTCACCAGCTTCCGTTACCGCCGTACCAGTCATACCAGAGAGTTTGCGGTACATTCTGAAATAATTCTGAAGGGTAATGGTCGCAAAAGTTTGGGTGGCATCTTCGATTTTTACGTTTTCTTTCGCCTCGATAGCTTGGTGCAAACCATCGCTATATCGGCGTCCTTCCATCACACGACCAGTTTGTTCATCGACGATTTTCACTTTGTTGTCCATCACCACATATTCATCGTCTTTTTCAAAAAGTGTGTAGGCTTTCAAAAGTTGGCGCATGGTGTGAATTCGTTCACTTTTTACGCTATAATCGCGGAACAACTCTTCCTTTTTCTCCATTTCTTCTTCCTTGGAGAGACCTTCTTTTTCAATTTTTGCCAGTTCCATTCCGATTTCCGGCATCACAAAAAAGTCTGGGTTTTCTTCCCCAGAAAGAAATTCAACGCCTTTGTCCGAAAGGTCTATTTGATTGTTTTTTTCCTCGATCACGAAATAAAGCTCTTCATCAACTTTGGGCATTTCGCGATTGTTGTCCTGCATGTAATGGTTTTCGGTTTTTTGCAGCAAGTGTTTGATTCCTTCTTCGCTCAAATATTTAATTAAAGCTTTGTTTTTCGGAAGACCGCGGAAAACGCGCAATAATTTCAATCCTCCTTCTTTCGTGTCACCGGCAGCAATTAGTTTCTTTGCTTCTGCCAAAACCCCTGTCAAATATTTACGCTGGACATCTACAATTCTGGCAATTTCAGGCTTTAATTGATCAAATTCATGAATATCCCCTTTTGGGATTGGCCCAGAAATAATTAACGGAGTTCGGGCATCATCTACCAAAACGGAATCGACCTCATCCACAATCGCATAATTTGGGGAGCGTTGCACCAAATCATCGGGGGAGTGGCTCATGTTGTCACGCAGGTAGTCGAAACCAAATTCGTTGTTCGTTCCGTAGGTGACATCGGCATTGTAGGCTTTTCTACGGGCTACGGAATTTGGTTTGTGGTAATCGATGCAATCGACGCTCAATCCGTGGAATTCAAAAATTGGGGCCATCCAAGCGCTATCGCGTTTTGCCAAATAGTCGTTCACGGTGACCAAATGCACGCCGTTTCCAGTCAATGCGTTCAAATAAACCGGCAAAGTGGCAACCAAGGTTTTTCCTTCGCCAGTTTGCATTTCCGCGATTTTTCCTTGGTGCATGGCAACTCCGCCAATGAGCTGAACATCATAATGAACCATGTCCCAAGTAACTTCTTTTCCGGCGGCGTTCCAAGAATTTTTCCAGATCGCTTTATCATCGACCAAGGTCACGTAATCTTTTTCAGCGGAAATTTGCCGGTCAAATTCGGTGGCCACAACTTCCATGGTGGGATTTGCAACAAATCGTTTGGCGGTTTCTTTGATAGTGGCAAAGGCCTCGGGAAGGATTTCGTACAAAATACCTTCCGAAATGTCGTAAGCTTTATCTTTTAATAAATCTACTTCTGCGTAAATGTCTTCTTTTCGAGAGATATCGTTGGAAGTAGTTGCTTCTTCGTTCAACTTTTCAATTTGGTCATGTACTTCTTTAAGCCCTTCCGCGATTTTTTCTTTAAAAGTACTAGTTTTTCCACGAAGTTCATCCAAAGAGAGTTGTTCGAATTCGGTTTCGAAACTTTTAATTCTATCCACAAAAGGCATGATGGCTTTTACATCTTTTCGAGATTTATCGCCAATAAAAATTTTTATTACGGAGTCTAAAACGCTCATGGGTTTTATAAATTTAAGGGTTCAAATGTACGCAAAAAAAAAAGTCCCGATTAGAGACTTTTCCATATTTCTGCGCTGTTGTCAATATTCATCTTCATTCCAAAGATAATCCTCGTCTGTGGGATAATCTGGCCAAATTTCATCGATAGAATCATAAGAATCACCTTCGTCTTCGATGGCTTGAAGGTTTTCAACGACTTCAAGAGGTGCTCCGGTCCTGATGGCGTAATCGATCAATTCGTCTTTGGTGGCCGGCCAAGGTGCGTCACTTAAATAGGATGCTAATTCTAATGTCCAATACATCTATTAATGGGATTTAATTTTTTGCAAAAGTAATTTTTTTGTTGAGAAAGCCAAGCTAAAATTCCATTATTTCAAGATTATTTCTAAGAACGTATTTTTATTCTTTAACTTTCTGCAAATGAAATAGTTGTAAAAAAATGATATTTTCTCAAGATTCCTTTTTGGGGAGCCATTGTATTTCATCAACTTCGAGGTCAAAAGACAATTTTCGTGCCAGCACAAATAAATAATCGGATAAACGATTCAAATATTTCAAAATATTTTCATCGAAGGGCTTCAATTCATAAAGTGCTGTGCTACAACGTTCTGCACGACGACAAACACACCGGCAAATATGACAGATTGACGCTGCAGGATGTCCGCCCGGAAGTATGAAATGTGTCATTTCCGGCAAATTTTCGTTCATCTTGTCCATTTCGGTTTCCAATAGTTCAATATCTTCGGAAGATATCTTGGGAATGTTCAATCGCTCTTTGCCACTTCTTAAGGTGGCTTTTTTAGGATCGGTGGCCAACATGGAGCCCAGCGTGAACAGCTTGTTTTGTATTTGCAATAAAATTCCCAAGGAGTGTGAATCGATTTTTTGATCGCGCAATAATCCGATATTGGCATTGAGTTCGTCCACGGTTCCGTAACTATCAATTCGAATGTGGTGTTTTGGAACGCGGGTTCCACCAAATAAGGCCGTGGTTCCTTTATCGCCGGTTTTGGTATATATTTTCATGAAAATTTGTTTTTTAGGTTTTCCACGAAAATAAGCCAATGGAGTGGATCGGCAAAATGCTTTTGGGATTGAAATGATTTGTATATTTGTTTCAGAACTTAATGCTTTAATGGTTCAAAACAGAACTATTTTTGATGAAAGGAAGCTATCGATAAGCAAACTCACAGATGACTATCCCAACGCAAGTATTTTAAGAGATAATCGAATTGTTTTTAACATAAAGGGCAACGATTACCGACTGATTGTAAAATTTAACTTTGAATATCAACTCGCTTGGATACGATTTATAGGAACACATGCGGAATATGATAAAATTAACGCAAACGAAATTTAGGATGAAAATAAAACCGATTAGAAGCGAGGCAGATTACCAAAAGGCACTTAAACGTTTAGAGGTTATTTTTGATGCCAAGAGAGGAACTGAGCAAGGTGATGAATTGGAAATTCTATCTATTGTGATTGACAATTATGAAAACGAGAATTTCCCCATTGGAATGCCCGACCCAATTTCCGCAATTAGTTTCAGAATGGAACAAATGGGCTTGAAGCAAAAAGATTTGATCGATATGATTGGTTTCAAAAGCCGTGTTAGCGAAATAATGAACAGAAAACGCAAACTGACTTTGGACATGATTAGAAAATTGAATGCCGATTTAAATATACCGACAGAAGTTTTAATCCAAGATTATTGAAGTTTAGAAGAAACTCGATTTTGACTGCGATCGGTCTGACATTTGTTTATTTTTTCTCTTTCCTTTTTTCGTAATAATCCTTTTGGAAATTTCGGTTTTTGAGGTTGTAGCGTTTTTTGTTGTTGCGCCTATTGTTGGCAAAAACGACAAGGCACAAAACCGCGATGAGGATTATGACAAAAACCAATTGCATCAAGGGAGAAAGGGAATCAAGCATGTTCCAACACTTTATTTTTGGTGTCGCTTTCGATATTCCCATCTTTCAACCGGATGATCCGGTGGGCATGTTTTGCCACTTCTTCTTCGTGGGTGACCACGATCACCGTATTTCCGGCGGTGTGGATTTCATCAAACAAATTCATGATTTCCAAGGAGGTTTTTGAATCCAAATTTCCGGTCGGTTCGTCGGCCAAAATAATTGAAGGTTTGTTCACTAAGGCTCTTCCCACAGCGACCCGCTGTCGTTGTCCACCGGAAAGCTGATTGGGCTTGTGGTCCATGCGATCGGCAAGGCCGACATTTGTGAGCACTTCTTCGGCACGCGTGGTACGTTCCGCTTTGGTGGCACCGGCATAAATCATCGGTAATGCAACATTATCCAAGGCCGTGGTGCGCGGCAAGAGATTGAAAATTTGGAAAACAAAGCCAATTTCCTTGTTTCGAATTTCAGCGAGTTCGTCATCGCTCATTTGGCTCACGTCTTTTCCGTTCAAAATATAACTTCCCGAAGTGGGTGTGTCCAAACAGCCCAACAAATTCATCAAAGTGGATTTCCCGGAACCCGATGAACCCATAATGGCGACGTATTCACCTTTGTCAATATTGAGGTCAATTCCCTTGAGCACTTTCACAATTTCTTGTCCAAGGGGGAAATCGCGGGTAATATTTTTGATTTCGATTAATTTCATTCTGAATAAACAATTTTTAGATGTTGCTGAAAAAGCTTTTGCAAGATAAATCTTATCTTTTGGAATAGGACGTTTTTTTGGGAAAGTTGTTACAGGTGTTTTACTACCTGTTGCAAACATAGAGGGCAACTTAGCAGATTCATCGAGTTAAATATTTATGTATTTGATAACATCAATCTTCCCGCTGAGATTACTGCCTTTTACATTGAAAGCGTAACAAAAATAGTTTCTTGGGCCTGAAAATCCATCGAAAGAATCTTCTGAAAATACCGGCACTTCCCATGATTAATGTTAATAAAAGTAGCACCATTAAGTAAAATAGCTTGATTTTACTGTCATTTTTTCGTTTGTAACACCTATTGTGATTACTTTATTTGACAAATTCAGAGCAATCGGGAGAGGGACTGTACGTTCCCGCTCCTTGCTGATAAACAAGGGAGGCGCCTAAATGTCCGGTGTAGCATAATCCAAAAAGGCCAACTGCCAATAAGAGAAGGGAAAATGTCCTGGCCGGGGATAAAAATTTATTGGGTATAAATCGAAACCCTATAATTACCGCCAAAGCGACGGAATACGTAATAAGGCTGGCATAACCCCACCATTGATGTTCTTGAAGCACCTCGGGATCGCATATTTTTCTCACTTCGATGTTGTATGCGATTTCCCCGGTATAAATGGCAATCCAACCACTCAATACCCCGATGGCCAGCATTACAAATGTGGTTTGACCCAAAAAGAGCCTATGACCATCATTTGAAAAAAGAGGCTTCAATAGAGCTGCTATTGAAGCCAAAAATAAAGTGACGATAGGTAAATGAACAAGAAAAGAATGCCATAATTCTTCCCTCCATATTGAAGGAATCTCTGCCATTAAAATCAGTTTAGGATTTTAACCGAAATAGGTACGAGCTTATTACCCTTTTTTTCAACGGTAACTTCTACTTTGCCATTTTCTTTTAAACTGTCGAATGAAGTGGTGCTTCCATCTTTAGTAAGCTTCGTCTCATCGGTAAAATAAAGTTCCAACAATTTATCGTCCGAAGTCCGAACATAAATTTCTTTTTCCCCCGGTTCTACTGTCTCAGCAACACCTTCATACGTTCCTGAATCCACAATGTCGGTTTTCTTGTTTTCCCCACAGGAATTCAATAAGAATAGGCAGCCTAATAGTGCGGTAAAGATTAATTTTTTCATTTTTTTGAATTTTTAGTTTCCTCAAAATTACTAAAATCTTATTTAAATACATGTACTCCCATCCGAAAGTTTTTCAATTGAAGAAAAACACCTCGCCCTACTATTAAAAACAGTAATAATTAAGTGTAATCTTCACCACAAAATCCAGACGAAAATCCAACAAGCAAAAGTCGTTCAATCCGTTTTTGCTTTTATTTGAAATAATCTGATAAACAAATTGTTGAAACTTATTCGATTTGAAGTCAATGGTATGTAATGTATGATTGAAAAATTATTCCACATTTATGTATTCCGGATACTGAGGTTTACTGATAAATATTGATTCCGTAGAGCAACTGTTTCATTTTGCTGCCATTGATTTCGACCGGACGGTAAGCCGTATTGAATTTTTCGATGGCCACATCGATATTTTCCTTTAAATTTTTATACGCGATGGGAATTTTTGTGGAACATTGCTGCTCGTTTTCATAACTACTCAACATAATTTTGAATTTTTCGTAAAACTCTGTGCCTTTGTCGATAAATCCGTTATATTGTTCGATGAACCTTAACAGCCTGTCCACCGGAAACTCCAAGTCGATGCGCATCGTTCTGGCTTTTTCTGTTTGTGTATCGTCTTGAAGTGCCACATCCATTTCTTTTACATATTCGTCTAATTTTTTGCGAACTGCATCCCATTCATCATTTTGCCGACATTCCTGCAATGACGTAGTGTAGCCTATTGGCTCGGTGTAATTTTTGAAAAGTTCGTCAAGATCTTTCATGAGGTTTTCATTGCTTTCCTGTAAAAAAGAAGTTTCAAAATAAATGGTGTTCAAATCGTTGTGCATGCGCAAGGTGAAATCCAAAATACATTCCACTTCTTTAAGACTGGCCTCTTTTTCTTGTTTTGATAGGTTGTTATTGGAGAACAAGGATACGAACGAATAAATTACAGAAGTATAAATATTGTTGTTCATTAAGCTTCCAAGTTGAAAACCAGATTTCTTATCTGCTTTTACCTGAAGATTGTCTTTTAAGCGAACAAAATCCGGATAATGATTGGGATTGGCAATTTTACTGATTTCATGGAAGGTGCTTATTGATGCAAAATGATGGTCCAACGCCAATGTTTTTCCATATAGCACTTTGATGATCTCCAAACCTTTTAAGTAACGGATACGGCTGATATCGGAAAGTTCGGAGTTTCGGTTTTTCCTTAATTGGGTTTCCAACTGGTCTTTTCTGACAAGCAACTTCACTTGTTCCTTTAAATTTTGCGAAACAGCAAGCCGTTTTGTTATAAATGCAATTTCATTCTGAACCAAAAGATTGCTCTTTTGATGTTCGAGCGTTATTTTCTTCATCTGTTGAAGAAGATTTTCGATGATTTCTTCAATCGGTTTTTCTTTTTCTGGGGGATTGCCGCAAAATCCGGAAAAACTAAAACCTACTATGAATAAAAGCAGCACAATTGTTTTATTGAGGTTTTTCATGGGTGCTAGTTTTGATAAAAAAGCCTGTTCAGAAATTTTTTCCGAAGAGGTTTTATGAGAATGGAATGTCAAATAAATAGCAGTGTTTCACTGTAACGAAAACCGGATGCTAATGGTTTCTTTCGTGATTTCCGCCAAATAGGTTCCGGCTTTTATCTTATCAAGGGAAAACGCTATTTCAAGTTTCGATTTTAAATCGTTGGAAAGTTGAAAACTTTCCGGTTGCGCAAAAGAAAGCGAATTTTTGTTGGCAAGGCTTATTGCTTGGCCGAAAATATGTGCTTCTTCTTCATTGGTGAGTTTTTCCCTGAATATTTTCAAGGTCACGGTGTTGTCGCTATTTTTGGTCATGCTCGCGTTGGCGCCGGCCAAATCGGTTTTTTGGGTACTGCAAAGACCCATTCCCCCGAAACAATCGCGGCCACGGAAATCGGCATGCACATATTGTTGGCGGCTTTCTTGGGCCGAACTTATGATGGTGAACAATAAAAATAATAGGGTCGTGATTGATATTTTCATTTTTGGTGGTGTTTTTTGAAATTAGGAATTGAGAGCTTTAAGAAAATCAACAATAAATTGAGCGTCCCAGTTGCGCAAACCTTCGGCTTTGTACGCAATGCCCGTTTGGGTGTCTATAATAAAAGTTACGGGAATAGTTTTATGTTTTAATTTCCCGGGTAAATTTCCCTCTTCATATTTATATATGGGCAATTGAAAGTTTCTCGCATCAATGAATTTTTTGATTTTTTCTTTTTCTTCATTACTTGCAAAAGCAAATTGAATGGACAAATTTTTTATTTCCGGGTTTTGTGAAAGTGTTTCCAATTCCGGCAATTCGGCAATGCAGGGTTTGCACCAAGTGGCCCAAAAATTGATGAACAAAAAACGTTTGTCCATTGAGCGGAATTTTTTTTCGGGATTTTGCAAATTCACGAACATGAGGCTGTCAAGCGCATTTCCGGGAACAGTTATTATGGATACTTCCAAACTTGTTTGTTCGCTTTCCATGACTTGGGCTAAACTTTCTTCTTGTTTTGGCTCGATATACGCTTTGTATAAAATAAAAATACCTAAAGCAATAAATAAAAGCCCTGACAAAAAACCGAAAAGGAAGTATTTTAGTTTCATAGGATAAAATTTAAAATTTTTGAAACGATAACAGTAATTACAAAGGGAATAAAACTTACAAGTGGAACCATGAAAAGTAGTTTGGCGTAAATAATTAATTTTCTGTCATTGAAAAGTTTGAAATAAAAATAAAAGGTAAATGCAAATCCAATGAAAACTCCATATTGCCCTATTCCCATTTCCGATAAAATTTAATTAACAGATTGGATGTTCTTTAAAATTAAAAAACATAGAATTAATTTTCCAGATCATTTAGTGATAATAAAAATTGTTTATCAAGGTAATATGATTTATCAAGATATTTCCCTTTTTTATAATAAATATATAGCGGATAACCTAACGAACCATCATTACAACTTCCGCATAATTCAGTTAAAAATTTATTATATTTACTTTTTAAGTCAAATAAATTGCCAGATGGATATTTATTGGGGTTTATAATAAGAGGAGTATAATTTATTTTATATTTATTCATTATTGAATATAATATAGAATCACTTTTTTTCGTGTTAAGCATATGTATCACATAATATATTTTAATTTCCTTGCTTTTCAATTGACTTTGTTGTTTTGAAATAATTGGCATAAAATGATCAACACCTGAACAACTCGGACTTGTAATAATCACAATAGCATCTTTGCCTTTATTTGCTATGGCATTTTTTAAAAGAGTAGCGTCTGAATAAGAATAGTTACTTTGATATTCTGTCGATTCTTGATTTACCGCGAAAACGCCCAAAAGAATAATAATGGATAGGACTATCAACAAAACGATGCCAAAAACATAAAAAAATCTTTTCATTATTTAAAAATTAAAAAAGGTTTCTTGAGGTGGTCCCCAAGAAACCTTTTGGTTAAACTAAGAACTTAATTTGATCATTTTATAACCTGCTTCAGCTTTTTCTGGAACATACTGTCTTTTTTTCATATTCAGTTCAATGCCGTCTTGAGCCAAGCGTGAAATAATCTCATCATCTATTTCAGGAAGGTAATTAAGTGTAAAATCTTTTTCAAATTCATCCGATTTATTATTTGAACCTACTAAAATATAAACTTCTTTATCATAGGTTACTGCAATTAATGCCTTTCCGCTTTTGTTTAAAAAGCGAGCCAATTGCTCTTCACTATCATATTTGAAACCGCCATCGATAATTTTTCCTGCAGAAATACTACAAATACCATTATAACAACATTGGCAATCTGGTATATTCATTCCAAATTTAATTTCGATAGTTAAAAAAACCCACCATGGTTTTTTTCTTGTACAGTCTTCTGATATATTTTCTGTATTTTCTGTATATACTGAATTATCTACATTATCAATAAATAGATGATATTCAGTTTTTGACATTGAATCTGCTGCATTAACAGATTGCGAGTTTAAAACAAAAACCCCAAAGGCAATCAATGTAATAATTTTTGTTACAGTTTTCATAATCGTTTACGTATAAAAATTTTGTTTAAAAAGTTTGCCTGTTTCTTTATCGACGGGTGCAAGCACCGTCGAAAAAAACAACACATTTTTGTGCTTAAAAACAAAAATTACCGTAAATTTGCAATAGTCGAAAGTTTCATTACGGTTTGCACAGCAGTGTGTCGCTTTTTTGGAACGGTGAGGGCCTCTACCTGGTAGGGGCTTTCTCTTTTTTGAGCTATCTAAGTCATAATTATTGAGTGTTAAGTGGATTATTCAAAAAGTATAAAAATAGTAAGACTTTAGTAATAGTTAAAAGATTTTTACAAGAACAAAGTTAAAGCATTCTTAAAGAAAAAACCAAGAAATTTTTTTTCATTGTTCCTAAATAATGTTTTTTGCGGTTTATTATACGTTTCATCTAAATTTAAAAGTCTGATTATCAAATATTTCAGTGTTGATTATTCATGTGGCATAATAAACGAATACAATATAGTTTGGTGGTTCGGTTCTTTTTTAATTTTAGGCTAAAAATCGCACAAAAGCTTTTAATTTTTGATTATTTTTGAAAATAATCAATCTTCAATAGCAATGTATATTAAATTACGTCAAGCAAGGGAAAAAAGAGGGCTTTCTCAAGCCGAAATGAGCGAAATATTGTTGATTTCACAACCGCAGTACCATCGGAAAGAAACTGGACTTTCATCCTTCAATGCCGCCGAACGCCTCACCCTCGCACAATTTTTTGACAAAAAGGTGGACGAACTGTTCGATAAAGCAGAAATTTCACAAAACAATCACTAACAACAGGGTGGTATTGCCGCCATTTATTATATTGTGGATAAATTAGTCGATGTAGAAGAAAAGCGCAATGCCCATTTAATAGAAGAACTTGAGGAACAAAAAAGAGAGAACAAACGACTTCTCGTGGAGTTAGAACGGTTTCGGCGTAAAAAAGAATAATTTCCTGTAAATTTCGTTATTTTGGAGCAATGGTGTTTTCTTGTCTCTAAACACACGACCATATTTTCTAGTCTAATAAAACTAAAAACATTATTCCATAATTTATTCATTACCCACCGTTTACCACAAAATCCTCCTTTGCTTGTTCTTTTCTGAAAAACACAAATCCGAAATGAAAACTATCGATGCTCACACGGATTTTTTCGGTTTGTTTGATTTTTTCCCAAAGTTGTTCCATTTCTTTTGAACAATGAATATTTTCGAAAACAAACACCGAATTATTATGCGCTAAATGAAGTGTTTTTTGAAATGTAGCACAAAGGATTGCCTCTGAAATATTTTGAAAAAGAACCATATCGAACGGAGAACTGTTTTTTTCTAAAAACGTATCAAGTTCGTAAATATCAGTTAGAAGTACAGGTTTGCTAACTTTCTCCGTAATTTTTTCTGTTTCTGAACTTTTCGAATGCCCAAAGATTAATAGGCTTTCTATTTTCAGATAATCCATTAAATTCGGCAAAAGCTGTTTTCTATTTCCTCGAAAACAATTTTTCGTCAATTGAAACACAAAAGGGGAGTGGATCCCATGCAGATGGAAAGAGCGTATTAAAAACCTGAAGTATGTTTTTAGTTTGAACCACATTTTTTGAAAATGCTTAATTGTAAATCAGAAATAATATTTAATATTTAATGTTTAATGTAATGTCTAAGAACCAATAATGATTAACTAATAAATGAATAATG
>JBDNFD010000104.1:0-7250 GCA_041689995.1 Flavobacteriaceae bacterium
ACAAGTTACCGCTCAGGCAAAAGCCAGAGTGAGGTAAAATTAAAACGTTACCGTTATTGTGGTAAAGAACGGGATGAGGAGACAGGTCTATATTACTACGGAGCAAGGTTTTATGCGGCTTGGATTGGAAGGTTTATTTCTGTGGATCCATTGGCGGAGGAGTTCCCGCAGCTTACGCCATATAATTATGCGGGGAATAAACCGGTGACTTTCAAAGATATCGATGGGTTGCAGAGTGATGGTGGGGATGATGAAGTAAAGCCCATACAGAAACCATTAAATGAGGCAAAAGTTGATAATACCAGGGTTGCCCGACCTATAGTAAGGTTGGAAAACATACACTTGCAAGGAGATAATCCACAAGAAGCACTTTATTCACTTTTGAAAGAATGGAAAAGTGAAAATTTAATAGAAAGTGAAAATATCACAGTGAAACCAAGTAAAGAAACAGAGGTTCAAGCACAACCTATAAAAGAAAAGGAAATAGAAATTACAGATTCCGAGGATAGAACCATAAGCACAAAAGGAGCTGAATTTTTGGGAGAGTACGAAAAGCTAGAAACAGAAATATACTACGATCAAGCTGGAAAGCCGACAATTGGCTATGGACATTTAATTACATCAGATGAAGAACTGAGAAAATTTGAGAATGGTATTTCGAAAGAACAAGCAATAGAAATTTTCAAAACAGATTTACAAAGATTCGTCAATGCTGTTAATAAAAACGTTGCAGTTGAAATTACTCAAGAACAGTTCGATGCCTTAGTCATATTTGCATTCAATATAGGAAGGGAGGGTTTTAAATCATCATCGACTCTACAAGAATTGAACAAGGGAAACGAAAAGTCAGCTGCAGACAAAATGGCTCTTTGGAATAAGGTAACCAATCCTAAAACAGGTAAAAAAGAAGTGTCACCAGGCTTGGTAAATCGCAGAAATGCAGAAATAAGAATATTTAAAACAGGGGTGTATAAGCGATGAATATAAAAACTATATGTTGTGGGATTCTCTTTCTTTCTTTTTTTGCTTGTGTTAGAACTAAAAAGATAAAACCAAATTATCAGGGAACCTGGATATGGGAACAAGGGCTACCTGAATATCATTTTAGTATTAATATTTCAGAAATAAAAAATTCGCAACTACAAGGTGGGTATTGTGGTTATCCTTCTGATTTAAGTAGAATAGATTGTGGAAATGAGAAAGATAGATATTGTAAAATAGTAGGTGAACTAACACAATCAGATACAGTATTTATCAAATTTAAAAGTTGCTACTCAGGAAAAGAAGGTAAAGCAATGCTTATTTATCTCGGGGTAGATTCTGTAAAATGGATAACAACAGAAAATCCTTTTGTCGATGTTTTAACTTGGAATGGAGTTGTGAAAGAAGCTGTTTTAGTTAGAAATAAAGAAGAGTGAGTGATTTAAAAGCCATACGTTTTACTGGAACAACATTTACGGATTTCTACGAATATGGCTTTTTAAGGCAATAAATAAATGGGCTTTAAATCGAAAAAACATAGCAACAAACTTATTGGCCATACCCTTGGCCAAACGGATTATACCTACGACGATGCGGGCAATATGCTTTCGATGCCGCACTTAAATGTTCTGACTTGGAACGAGGACAATATATTGGTGGAAACTGACTTGGGTGGCGGAGGAACGGCTTATTACCGTTATGATAGCGGGGGCCAACGCATTAGAAAAGTAATTGTGAACGGTAATGTAAAAAAAGAACGTTTATATATAAATGATTTTGAGCTATGGCAGCAAAGTAGTTCTGGAACAGTACAAACAGAACGGGAAACCCTGAATGTTCGTGATGATGAAAAAAGCTTTTTACAACTGGAGACTTTAACCATTGAAAATGGAAATACTGTTTCTACTCCGGTTATTAATTGGCGCTACCAATATGATAACCATTTAGGTTCTGCTTGTTTGGAACTGGATGGAAACGCAGCAGTTATCTCTTACGAAGAATATTTTCCTTTTGGTTCAAGCTCTTATCGTTCTGGCAAAAACCAAAGTGAAGTAAAATTGAAGCGTTACCGCTATTGTGGTAAAGAGCGGGATGAAGAAACAGGGCTTTATTATTATGGGGCGAGATATTATGCAGCTTGGATTGGTCGTTTTATATCTGTGGACCCATTGGCGGAGAAATTTCCGCAGCTTACCCCTTATAATTATGCGGGGAATAAGCCAATTACAGGAAAAGATTTAGAAGGGTTGCAAGGTACAGAAGATACACCTATAAGAGAGTTTGAGCAAGATAATACAGCAGTTGCTAAACCTAAATTGAAATCAGAATATATATTCAAATCAACTATTCCTGAATCCGTAGTGCAAGAAAACAAAAATGGAGATAACAAATTAAATTTGGCATTAATTGGATTATTTGCAGAATTGTATGGTCAAGAATATTGGAGCATAGGATCGAAAGCAAATATTAGAATTAACCAATCAATTCACGATAATTTAACAGGATATGAGTCAGGTGCTATAACTTTAGGTTTTGACATTAATTTTACCAAAAACTATGGCGATTCTAGTAGCAAGAATGAAAGGGATTGGATAGAATTAATTGCTCATGAAATTGTACACGTAAAACAATTTATAGGATATTTTGGTTCAGATTTTAAATCTCAAGAAGATTACAAAGAATCAGTAAGTGATTGGATTATTGCGTATGGAGCAGATGCTGCTTCAACATGGTTGAAAAACCCTTCGGGCAGCCAAGCAGAATTACACGATACAATTTTCATAGAGAAGGAAGCTAATAAAAAAGAAACCCTATTTGATAATTTTTTAAAAGCTCACGACTATAAGTCAAAAAACGGGACAGAGAAAAATAAAGTTTTAGACCTTCTTAATAAAACAGCAAAAGCTAAAAAAAATAAAGATGTAGTTTCTTTTAGAAATTCTTACAATGAATTAATTAATTTAGCTAAAAAATTTAAGAAATGAATTTTAAACATTTAATACTAGCACTATTTTTTATTATAACAGCCTGTGCTGATAAAATTGACTTAAAATTAATTGATAATAGTTTTTGTGTTATAGATACCCAAAATGATTGGTGGGTTGATAAGCTTTATTTATATAAAATTGATTCTTTGAATAGAACTATCTGTCGCAACGAAATCAATAGAATTCACAAATCAAAGAGTTATTCAGATACTATTTGTTTTTTTAAAAAAAACGATGGTTATAGAAACGATACTAGCAACTGTTTAATAGAAAGTGGATTTAAATATAAAATTGTAGCTAGTAATCCTGGTTTTGAAGATATTATTTTTTTCAAAGTTGATGAGAAAAATAATATAAGTTTAATAAATAATTAAATTATTTATTAAGATGCTTCTGGAAATATGCTTTCGATACCGCTAAGAAAAACTGAGATATATTATTATAAATGTTATGGTTATAATTTAAATATTATTGAAAATGGGAAAATTTCAGTTTATAAAGTAATTATTGATTCAAATACTAAAAGGATGATATCTAAGAAATTATTAAATAATGAAGGGAAAGTTGATTTGAAGAAAGACTCTAAAGGAAAATTATATTTTGTTAATAATAAGCCAATGTTCTCTAAAGTTTATAGTGAATTTATAGAATATTGCAAATGATTTATTCTCAATAATAAAATACCGAGCAATTCTCCTGTTTTTCCACAATTCTATTTCGTTATATAGAAATAATATTTAAAATATAAAGAACACAGAAAATAAATACAAAAGGAATTACAGCCTAAAACGTTACCGCTATTGTCGTAAGGAACGTGACGAAGAAACGGGGCTGTATTATTATGGGGCGAGGTATTATGCGGGATGGTTATGCCGTTTTGTTAGCGTTGATGCCCTGAAAAATGATTATCCAGAACTTACCACCTTTCAATACGCCTCTAACAATCCCATTACCAATATTGATTTGGATGGGCTTGAGGGGATTGACGGGTTGGATTATTTCTCACGCTATAAACCTGCGGCTGAAAAAGCTAAATATGAAGCTGAAAAAAGGGGTTATATGTTTCCGCAGACTTCTATTGAAAGTGAAGTTTCATTGAATCAGAAGCAAAGTACCGAAAAAAGTTTTGAAAAAATAAAAGTTTCTGAATCCTCAAGGGAGGTGCCTGATTATAAAAAAATGGCAAAAGAATTAGGTGTGGAAGAAGAAGTCATTAGAGCCATAGTTTCGGTTGAATCAAGTGGTTCAGGTTTTACGAAAGAAGGTGGGCCTGTGCTACGATTTGAAGGACATCAATTCAAAAAATATTTAACGGAGAACGATTTTGATGTAGCGAAATTGGAAAAAGTAAATTCAGATCTGATTTACGACTATAGTAAGTCAAAAAGTAAAAAACACGGCGGATTTCAATATGAAAAGGCAATGAAAATAGATCAGGAAAGTACAATGATGGCAACATCTTACGGTGCTTTCCAAATTATGGGTTTTAATTTCGAAGCCTCAGGGTTCGAATCTGTCGAGCGTTTTGTAAAGGCACAAAGTACAACGGCGGGACAGGTTAAAGCATTCATTAACTTTGTCAAATCAAATCCTAAAAGACTTGAAGCTATGAAAGATAAAGATTTTGCTGAATTTGCAAGATTATATAATGGTGAGGATTATGCTAAATGGAACTACGATATCAAAATGCAGAAATCTTATAATAAATTGATAAAAAAAGAAAAATGAAACTTAAACCCACATTAATATTGCTATTCATTAGTTTTATTGCGCTAAGTTGTAGTGATTGTAAAATAGTCACAGGTTATTATGGAGGGGGAATGCTTTCTGTTACTGTCAATGATAATCAAATCAAAGGCATTATTGATATAACACAGGGAAACCCTCCTGTAAAATGTAACATTCAGTTTAGCTTTGAACTAAATAATAATGAATGTGAAAAATCAATTAAATTGATAAATTCACTTGGAAATGAATTTTCTGGCAAAATTAAAATAATACAAAATGGACTATTCATCCAAAGTCTAGAGCCACTTGGAGCCTGTCAAAGAATAATAGATTTAAACAGTGGCGTAACTTTTATTTTGGACCAATAATAATTATTCTTAAATTCAATTAGAAAATACAAATTTTATTCTGGTAAATATTATTTAATGGAGCAGAATTCCAATGAATAAAAATTATTTATCAAATTTTTAATTATAAAACGATATGGACAGCAAGTGTCTTTGAAGTGATATGAATATGCGGTTCAAAGAGCGGGACAGGGAGTCGAGATTTTATTATTACGGGGCGCGTTATTATGCGGGTTGGCTATGCCGGTTTGTTAGCGTTGATGCCCTGAAAGACGATTATCCGGAACTTACCACCTTTCAATACGCCTCTAACAATCCCATTACCAATATTGATTTGGATGGCTTGGAAGGGATCGATGCGTTGGATTATTTTTCTCGCTATAAACCTGCGGCTGCACGAGCTAAATATGAAGCTGAAAAAAAAAGGGAATACAAAACGACGACCCCTTTAGAGGACCAACCTAAATCTCGATCCGCTCGGAATGAAAATATTACATCAGAAGTTTCTGGATATAGCCAAAATGATTCTCGAACTATAGATGGTCCTATCTTATCTTTGCCAATGCCAAAAGAGTTCTACAAAATTAAATCTGAAGATTTTTTTTCAATGTCTAATTACCTAAAATCCTCTCAATCTGACATCAATTATGCTCAACGATTGATTGATGAGGACAAAGTTACCTTTGCAACATTACATGTAAGTGGGGTTAATGATAAAGCAAGTGCAAAGGAAAACATGATTGACGCTGCTGCGGGAGATTCTGTAAACCGAAGTTCATATGGAACTGCCCCTGGTGGAAGGGTTGAGTTGAACCCAAAATTACTATCAGGTTTATATAAACTTAGTCAAAAATTTAATTTCTCTGTTTCGGAGTTGGCAGGAGCAAGTCATAGCAAAAACTCTAAACATTATGAAGGAATTGCTGCGGATATTAATTATATAAATGGTATGCATGTAAGCTCGGAACATCCCAAATGGGAACTATTTAAAAAAGAAGCGATAAAATTAGGTTTCAAATTTCTTGGCCCCGGTGATCCTGGTCATAGTAAACATATACATTTAACAATGCCACGAAAAGAAAATTAATGAAAAACTTCTTTTTATTTATTATTTATGTCTGTTTGTTTTGTTTTGGTTGCCAATACCAAAAAAAAATAGATCCCTGTCATCAGGCTATAAGTGGCATCAAATTTATTACTGCTGATCTTCAAAGATTAAAAATAGATTCAACCACTTCTACCTTTTGGCATAGCACTCGAACTTTAAAAGCATATTATGAAGATAATGAATCTCGACAGGTGAAATATTTAGAGGTGAATGTAAAAGATCATATTTATGGAGGTTCATATAAAGAAGAATATTTTTTTATTGGCGAGAATTATTATGCCCTTCGAGAAGTATACCCCGATACCCTATTAATATATTTTATATTTTATAAAAAAAACAATGATAGTAAAATTTATTATTGCCGTATCAAAAATAAATCAGTTGTAATTGATACAATTTCCCAGCAAGCCATAATAGATTCTAAAATTTCATCTTATTCTTATGTCCTCGATGTTTATTCATTTTTAATGCAAGATTTGCGTTTTGGTTTTATTGATCCTATTGGAGGAACTATTCCTACAGTTGAAACTACGGTGGACTCATTACCTTTATTTTCAAAATCAAATTTAAATGCTCCGATTATAAAAAGGCTTCCAAAAAGTGAGGATTTGATATATTTAGGAAATAAAAGAAATATCTTAAAGTCAGAGACAAAATATTGGTTTAAAGTTGCAATTAATTATAAGGGAAATCTTACGGGATGGATACATTGCAGAATTGAAGATCTAAAACCATTTACAGATGGCGACTAGTGATTTAGAGAACAATGTTCCGCGGGTATTGGAATTGGATCCGTTGGGCAGAATGTTCCTAAGGCGCAATGATAATGGGAGCGATGGTGCGCCCGTTTATTACGATACACGCTTTGAACTGGATATTTTGGGCCGAAAGCGCAAAGTAATTGATGCTCGCGGATTGGAAACCCTTTTTGCCCCTTCGCTGTTGCCGCCAACAAAGAAAATCAAAGACCGCACGGTTTACGAAAACAGCCCGGACAGCGGAAAAATTTGGCTCTTGCCCGATGTGACGGGCAAGCCGTCCTATAGCTGGGATGAGCGTGGATACCGCCAGCGTATGAACTATGATATTGCCCAACGG
>JBDNFD010000105.1:0-18229 GCA_041689995.1 Flavobacteriaceae bacterium
ATAACTCATAACTCATAACTCATAACTCATAACTCATAACTCATAACTCATAACTCATAACTCATAACTCATAACTCATAACTCCTCATTGTTTATTCCACCTTCTTCCAATAATGAACCAGCATCCAAGCAGAAATGCAACAAATAACGCCACTAATTCCGGCGAATAGGAAATCTTTATACAAGAAGAAACCGGTGCCAAAAAGTAAACTGTAAATGCCGATAGTGCCTGCAAAAAATGCCGTGATTTTATATCCGAAATTATGAAATTTCCCTTCTTTGTCGAAAACTAATTTTTCAAATGAATCAAGAGTGGCCTTTTTGGAAGGTTTGGTCAAAAACGTGACCAGCACCCAAGCCACGGTTGTAACTGCAACTCCGATCACCAGTTGCCAATGGGTTTCTAGCTCAAAAAGGGGAACATTCAATTTTGAATTTACAAAAAAGAAAATGGCAATCAAAAAGGAAACAACCATTGCCGTAATTTCGCTATACGGATTAATACGTTGCCAGAACCAACGCAAAATAAACAACAATCCTGTTCCGGCCCCAATTTGTAGCAATAGGTTAAAAGCTTCACGTGCTTCCTCCAAAATCAATGATAAAAAGCCAGCACAGACCATCATGATAAGTATGGAAAGTCGGCCCACCAAAACCTTATTTTTTTCCGAAGCGTTTGGATTGATGAACCGTGCATAAAAATCATTCACTACATAACTACTTCCCCAGTTTAAATGAGTGGAAATCGTGCTCATGAATGCTGCGATCAAAGAGGTGAGAACAAGCCCCAATAAACCAACGGGCAGGAAAGTGAGCATGGCGGCGTAAGACATATCTGGGCGAACAAAATTTTTGTCCAAATCGGGGAAAGCTGTCCCCAAACTGGCCAAATCCGGATAAATAACAATCGAAGCCATCCCAATGAGAATCCACGGCCAAGGACGGATAGCGTAATGTGCCACATTAAAATATAAAGTTGCCCAGATAGCATGTTTTTCGTTTTTTGCCGCCAACATGCGTTGGGCAATATATCCGCCGCCGCCAGGTTCAGAGCCGGGATACCACACGCTCCACCATTGTACTGCCAATGGAATTACCAATAAGGGAATAAAAATTTCCGGATTAGTGAAATCTGGAAACATGGCGGTTTTTGAAGCGACCTCAGGATGAGCCAGTAAGTTGGACAAACCACCAATTTCAGGCATATTTATAATGTATATTGTTGCCCAAATACTTCCGACCATAGCAATTATAAATTGAAAGAAATCCGTGACCAACACCCCTTTTAAGCCGCCCAACATCGAATAAAAAACCGTGATTATGGAAGCAATGATCAGGGTTTGTGCTTCATTGAGGCCAAACAACAATTGCCCTATTTTTATGGCAGCCAAACAAACCGTTGCCATAATGATTATGTTGAAAAACACGCCTAAATATACGGCCCTAAATCCACGAAGAATGGCCGCACTTTTTCCGCTATAACGAATTTCATAAAATTCCAAATCGGTGGTAATGTTGCTGCGGCGCCAGAGTTTGGCGTAGAAAAAAACGGTCACCATTCCTGTTAATAGGAAGCTCCACCAAATCCAATTTCCAAAAACTCCGTCTTTTCTAACAATACCTGCCACTAACCCGGGCGTGTCCACGGCAAAAGTGGTTGCTACCATAGAAGTTCCCAGCAGCCACCACGGCATGTTTCGTCCTGAAAGAAAAAAATTGGTCGAATCTTTTCCGCTTTGCCGCGAAACGACCAAACCAATGACCAAACTAAATAGGAAAAAGGCGATGATGATGAGCCAATCTATAGTATTTAAAATCATGGGCTAAAATTGAATTTTATCGAATGGAGATTATTATCGGATAATTTAAAGTTTAATTCTTCAGAAAACAGATCATTTTCCAGCGATCAAACTGATTTCTACATTCACAAATTTCGGCAGGTTGGCGACTTCTACGGTTTCACGTGCCGGGGCAGTTTTCTCGTCGAAATAGGCGCTATACACAGTATTTATTTCTGAGAAATCATTCATATCGCTCAGAAAGATGGATGTTTTCAAAACATTTTCAAATGTCATTCCCGCCTCGGTTAAAATAGCTTTTAAATTTTCTAAAACCTGCTTGGTTTCAATTTGGATGGAACCTTGTGCCAATTTATTGGTTTTCGGATCGATAGCAATTTGTCCTGAAACAAATAACATATTTCCATATAATACTGCTTGATTATAGGCTCCTATCGGTGCAGGCGCATTTTTAGTGTTGATTATTTTTTTCATGAAGAAATTTTTATACTTTTTTCTAAGTGATGATGGTCAAAGATATATTTTTTTGCCGATTTGCAACATGCTATTTTAACCTAGGACAATAAAATTATCTGGATAATGAATGGAATAAGTGGGTCAAAAAAATTATTTTTGTATAAAGTTTGAAACGTTTCCAAAGGAGGGAATTCATCTCAATTTCTAAGAGAAAGCATTAATTTTAAATAAAACACCTTACTTCCATGATCGAAAAAAAACCTTTGATAGAAAGATTTATCAGTTACATCACCATTGACACAGAAAGTGATCCGACAAGTGATAGTACACCGAGCACAGAAAAACAGTGGAATTTGGCCAATAAGCTATTCGCAGAACTACAAGCCATGGGCATGTCCGAAGTTTCCATCGATGAGAATGCGTATGTGATGGCAACACTTCCGTCGAATGTAGACCACAAAGTGCCAACAATCGGGTTCATTTCCCACATTGATACCTCCCCTGATTTCACCGGAAAAAACGTGAATCCTCAAGTTGTGGAAAACTATGACGGAAAGGATATTGTGTTGAATGAAGAAAAAGATATCATTCTTTCTCCCGATTATTTTGATGATTTGTTGCAATATAAAGGTCAAACTTTGATTACGACCGACGGGGAAACGCTTTTGGGTGCTGATGATAAAGCAGGGGTGACAGAAATTATGGAAGCAATGAAATACATGTTGGCGAATCCAGCAGTTAAACATGGAAAAATCCGGGTTTGTTTTCCGCCAGATGAAGAAATTGGTCGGGGCGCGCATAAATTCGATGTGAAAAAATTTGGAGCAGATTGGGCATATACAATGGACGGAAGTCAAATTGGAGAACTGGAATTTGAAAATTTCAATGCGGCCGGGGCCGATGTTACAGTGATCGGAAAAATCGTTCATCCGGGCTATGCCAAGGGAAAAATGGTGAATAGTATGTACATCGCCCAAGATTTCATCAGTTCTTTGCCCAAACTCGAAACACCCGAACACACCGAGGATAGGGAAGGTTTTTTTCATCTCACTTCAATGAAGGGAAAGGTAGAGGAAACCAAATTGCATTATATTATCCGTGATCATGACCGCAAACATTTCGAGGCCAGAAAAGAAGTGATGTTGAATTTGGCTTCCGAAATTAATTCTCAATATGATAAAGAGGTCGTAACCGTGGAAATAAAAGATCAATATTTTAACATGCGGGAAAAAGTGGAACCTGTGATGCACATTGTGGATCTCGCAGAATCGGCTATGGAAGCCGTTGGTGTGACACCCGATATCAAGCCCATTCGCGGCGGGACCGATGGAGCGCAACTTAGTTTTATGGGGTTGCCTTGCCCCAATATTTTTGCGGGAGGCCACAATTTTCATGGAAAGTATGAATATGTTCCCGTGGAAAGTATGCAAAAAGCGGTGGAGGTAATTATAAAAATTGCCGAAATGGCTGCCGAGAAAGATAAGACCTAATAAGAAGGTTTATATGAAAGATTAATTAGAATAAATATGTCCGTAAAATCAGTTGACGAATATATCCAAAAGCATGTGCATTGGCGATCGGAATTGGAACAATTCCGAGAAATGATCCTCATGACCGGATTGGAAGAAGCCCTTAAAGGGGTCGCGCCGATTTATATGTTGGACGGAAAAAACCTAGTGGGAATGGCTGCCTTCAAAAATCACGTGGCACTTTGGTTCCACCAGGGCGCTTTGCTGAAGGAAAACACACAATTGTTGATTAGCTCAAATGAATCCACTAAATCTTTGCGACAAATACGATTTGAAAAAGGTGATCGAATAAACACAGATGTGATTCGCAATTATGTTTTGGAAGCAGTCCAAAAGCAAAGGGAAGGAAAGGAAATTAAGCCCGAGCGAAATAAGGAGTTTGAAATCCCTGAGGAACTGATTCGGGTTTTTAAAAACAATTCCACATTTGAAAAAGCATTTAAAGAAATTTCCTTTGGAAAGCAACGGGAGTATTGCGAATTTATAGTTACGGCAAAACGAGAGACCACCAAACAAAATAGGATCGAAAAAATAACCCCCATGATTTTAGGCAGAAAAGGATTGTACGACAAATATAAATAACTAAAAAGCCTTTCTATTTGCGATTATGCAAACAGAAAGGCTTTTTAGTTAATAGATTGATTTTTTAGACCTCCTTATTGGGAGTCTATAATCCGAAAAATCGTTTTAATCAAAGTATGGACTTCCAAACTGTTCATAGGTTTCAACCGTACAACCTTCACCACTTTGTTTAGATGCATAAACAACATTATCATCATTTAAATAAGTAATGGTGAACGTCGTCCCTTCCAAGTCTATGGAATTTTTATTTGAATTGGACCATTCCCAGCTTGAATAAACATCTGGAGTGCCATCAGTTCCATATTTTGATGCAAGGTCACCATTGGGATAAAAAGCAACGTAATATCCATCACCTTCATAATCAGTGGAATCATCATATTCTGGGCAATTACTGGAAGTTAATGCTTGTATGTGCATTTCCCACCATTTTTGAGTATTGGTGTTTTTGGGCTCGCCCTCGGAATTGCTAAACCCGGTCAAGGTTTCATTTCTTAATTCTTTTGCGACAATTTCCCCAGTGGGAACGTTGTCGCTAAATTTGGTGCTCCCGCCGCCGCCGCCGTCTTTTGAGCAGCCTATCGAAAATAGGGTAACCGATAGGAACATTACAAGTAGTTTTGCTTTTTTCATTTTGTGGGTTTTTATGAGTTTGTTTAAAGCAAACATACGGGATAGTATGGTACTAAAAAATACCTCTTTTAAGGTATTTTTTAAATTACTGGAATGATGGTTTTATTTGAGCGATTATTTTGGTTTGACGATTCTTTTTCTGGTAGAAAAATGGAGATAGGATAATGATACTTATTCTAAAGTATCTTTTTCAGACGACCAAACAAAAGAAAGCCCATCCAATTTGGAAAGGCTTTCTTTTATATAAAGTCTGACTTGTCCTTAACTCGCGGTTTTTCCGGAAAGGTTTTCGTTCAGTTTCTGGCTCATTTCCATGGAAAGGGAAGAGCGGTCAAAAGTAATTTTTCCCGCACCTGTCTCGATTACAACAGAATTGAGTTTTTCACTGAAGTCGGCAATTTTTCCGTGCATTCCACTTTTGGTAATGATACGGTCGCCTTTTTTCAATTCACGAGCGAAAACTTTTTCCTTTTTTTGACGTTGCATTTGTGGTCTTATCATAAAAAAATAGATGACCACCCCCATCAAAATAAGGGGCGCAAACTGTGTTAATTGATCCATAGGTTATTTTTGGGTCGGCGTTCCGGTGGCCGCAGCTGCAGGTGTTACGTCCGCTTTGATCCGAATTACTTCTTTACCTTTTTCGGTGTTCGCAGTAATGGTGACCGATTTGTTTTGAATATTTTTCTTTCCGCGTGAATTGAATTTCACGACCATTTTACTGGAGTCCCCTGGAGCAATTGATTCACCTTTGGGCCAAGTTGGCACGGTGCATCCACAGCTTCCTTTTGCTGCTGTGATCACCAATGGGGCTTCACCTGTGTTAGTGAATTTAAATGTGTGTTCCACAACATCGCCTTCATTGATGGTTCCAAAGTCGAAACTTTCTTCTTCGAATTTCATTTCTGGAAATTCGTTAGCTTTTGCGTCGCGTACTGCTGCTTCTTCAACATTTTCCGCTTTTACTTTGTCGGCTGCATTGTCTTTACAGGAAGTAAAAACCATGGCTGTAACGGCGGCCAACATTAAAATTCCTTTTTTCATTTTTTTACTTTTTTAATGGTTTATAATTGAATTTTTCAAGGGCTAAAAATAAGAAAAATTATCGGACTACATAAGTCCCCGCCCCATTTTATTTAATTTGCCGTCGGCTTGGTATTCTTTGGAGATTTTATCCAGCACCCCGTTGATGAAAATACTGCTTTTTGGTGTGCTATATTCCTTGGCGATTTCCAAATATTCATTGATGGTAACCTTTACAGGAATGGACGGAAATTTCAGGAATTCACAAATTGCCATTTTCAAAAGCACCGTGTCGATCTCGGCAATACGCTCGATGTCCCAGTTTGGGGTTTTGCCCACTATTTCTTGGTCGAAAGCGCTGTTGTTCAAAAATGTTTTTCGGAAGAGTTCAACAGCAAATTCTTTGTCTTCTATATTTTTAAAAAGTCTGGGGACTTCCAAAATTTCAACGCTAATTTTTGTTTTTTGCAGCATTTTCAATATCGTGGTGTTCACGATGGGCAAATCATCCAACCAAGTGAGTTTATTGTCTTCTAGGAATTCGTACAATTTATCATTCGGGGCGATTATTTCCTTGAAAATTGCAATAATGAACTCTTTATCTTCTTTAAAAGAGGTTTCAGTGGTTTCTAAATAATCTTTATAACGTTCGCTGTTTTTTATTTCTTCCCAAATAATGAAGACATATTCATCACTGATTTTCCAGTGGTTCAATTTGCGCTGTTCCAGAAGTGCATCGATTTTTGTGCTATCATCGATTAATTTGATGATTCGGTTTTCAATAAATTTTCTGTTAGGATTTTTTTCAGCGACAGTGGCAAGGTGTTTTTGCTGTGATTTTTCCATGAAGTTTTCCGCTAAGTTTCGAATTTCCACAAAAAGGGATAAATTCAAAAGGAAAAGATCATACATTCCTTCCATGGATTTCAACAAGAATTTTTCCTCGACATTTAAATCATCATTTTTTGCTTGTTCGATGGCATAGAGCGATTGCATTGTTTTCACCCTGATATGTCGTCTTGTTAACATAGTGTTGGAAGAACTTTAAATATTAAAAAAGGGCTAAAAACTTTTAGCCCTGCAAAATTACTATTTTTTTGGGTACGCCTAACTGTTCTTTTCCATTTTTCGTGCCTCGATAAGATCCTGCGCAACTTTTAACGCAGCATCGTTTGTGGTCATATGGTGTTTGTCGGCAGCATGAAAGATTTCCAAGGTCGTGTTATAAATATTTTCCGTTCTGCGGTAAATTTCTTTTTTATCGTAGCCGGCTATTTCTGCATATACATTAATTATTCCTCCCGCATTGATCAGAAAATCGGGGGCGTAAGCTATTCCTTTCTGCTGTAAGAGTTTTCCGTGTACAACTTCATTTGCCAGTTGATTGTTCGCCGCCCCGGCAATAATTTTTGCATTTAATTCTTCTATGGTGCGATCGTTCACCGTAGCTCCCATGGCACAAGGTGCATAAATATCCACATCGGCGGCGTAAAGATTTTTACCTTCAAAAATAATAGCGCCATACTGATCGCGGACTTGTTCCATGCGTTCGCGGTTGATATCCGTGATATAAACTGTGCCACCTTCTTCCCGAATATGCTTCACCAATTCCGAACCAACATGGCCAATTCCCTGCACCAACACTTTTTTTCCGGCTAGGTTATCGGCATTGAATTTATATTTCACGGCGGCCTTCATTCCCATAAAAACCCCGTAAGCCGTGACGGGCGATGGATTTCCGAAACCTCCCAAACTTTCGGAAACACCGGTTACATAAGGAGTTACTTCTCGAACGGTGTCCATATCGGCGGTTTCCATTCCAATATCTTCGGCGGTGATGTATTTTCCGCTCAAGGAATTGACGAATTCGCCAAACTTCCTCATCAGTTCTGGTGTTTTTTGGGTTTTGGCATCTCCTATTATAACCGCTTTTCCCCCACCCAGGTTTAATCCGGTAACAGCACTTTTGAAGGTCATCCCTCTTGAAAGCCGCAATACATCGTTCAAAGCTTCCCATTCACTGGTGTAATTCCACATTCTGGTGCCACCAAGCGCAGGGCCCAAAGTTGTGTCGTGAATTCCGATTATTGCTTTTAATCCAGTACCTTTGTCATGGCAAAAGACGACCTGTTCGTGATTGTCATAGGAAATCTGCCCGAAAACTGGAGGCATTTTTTTTGTTAATTCGTTCGTATTAAGTATTTCAGCGTCCATAAGCTGTCTATTAATTTGATTTTTATTTAATTTGGTATTGATTCCAACAAAAATAATCAATATTTCAAGTTTTAGGGTTTTTTTTGGACGGAAAAATGCGGAATGTAATAAAATGGGGATTTTTACATGGAATTATTCAGTTAGCAAAATTGAACCATACAAAAAAAATGATCGATTTTTTTCCTAATTTCCGTTCCCTAAAATAATATAAATTCACGAATGAAAGAACTGAAACATCTCAACAAGTATTTCGCCAAATACAAAGGTCGCTTGTTTCTTGGGTTGATTATCACCATTGCCGCCAGAATTTTTATGTTGTTCACGCCAAAATTGATCGGGGATTCCACCACGGTCATCGAACAATATATTAATGGCGAAATCACCGATATTAATGTGGTGAAATCCCAATTATTGATAAATATCGGACTTTTAATAGGGGCAACGCTTGTGGCTGCTTTATTGACTTTTTTGATGCGGCAGACGTTTATTGTGGTTTCCCGACATATTGAATATGATCTTAAAAATGAAATTTATCGCCAATATCAGAACCTTTCCCTAAATTTTTATAAGAAAAACAGAACAGGTGACTTAATGAACCGCATTAGCGAAGATGTTTCAAAAGTCAGGATGTACGTGGGGCCGGCGTTGATGTATACGGTAACCACATTGACTTTGTTCTTTGCGGTCATTACTTTTATGTTGGGGACCGCTCCTTTACTGACACTTTATACCGTTGCGCCGCTTCCTTTTTTGTCGTTTGCCATCTATAAATTGAGTGTTGCAATCAATCATCGGAGCACCATTGTGCAACAATATCTTTCCAAATTGAACACGTTCACACAGGAAAGTTTTAGCGGAATTTCAGTCATTAAATCCTATGGATTGGAGACGCAAATGAACCATGAATTTGTGGGCCTTTCCAATACCAGCAAAGCGAAAAATATTGATTTGGTGAAAGTACAGGCTTTCTTTTTTCCGTTAATGGTTTTACTGATCGGATTGAGCAATATTTTGGTGATTTACATTGGTGGTCGGCAATACATTAGCGGGCAGATTGATATGGGGACCATTGTCGAATTTTTATTGTACGTAAATATGTTAACTTGGCCAGTGGCCACGGTCGGTTGGGTCACTTCTATGGTTCAGCAAGCGGCGGCTTCTCAAAGACGGATCAATGAGTTTCTAAAGGAAGAACCAGAAATTAAAAACCTCAGTGATTTGCCCGTGGATATTAAAGGGAAAATCGAGTTCAGAAATGTTACCTTCACTTATGACGACACCAATATTACCGCGCTAAAAAATATCTCTTTCCAAATTAAAAGCGGTGAAACCTTGGCCATTCTTGGTAAAACCGGTTCTGGAAAATCCACGATTTTGGAACTGATAGGCCGTTTATACGATATTAATGAAGGCGAATTGCTTTTAGATGGAAAACCAATTGATCAAATTAACTTAAAAGCACTTCGAAATTCCATCGGTTATGTGCCGCAAGATGCATTTTTGTTCAGTGATTCTATTCGGAACAACATCAAGTTCGGAAAAGAAAATGCATCGGATGCCGAGGTTTTTGAAGCCGCAAAAAATGCCGCAGTTCATAAAAACATTGTTGGTTTCAGCAAAGGTTATGATACCGTTTTGGGCGAAAGAGGAATTACACTTTCCGGAGGCCAAAAACAACGGGTTTCCATCGCACGCGCCATCATTCAAGATCCGAAAATTTTGTTGTTCGACGATTGCCTTTCCGCAGTGGACACGGGGACAGAAGAGGAAATTTTGAATAATTTACACAAAATTTCTAAAAACAAAACGACAATAATTGTCAGCCACCGCGTTTCTTCGGCCAAAAATGCGAATAAAATAATTGTGTTGAAAGACGGGCAAATTCATCAGCAAGGCACTCATAATGAACTTGTGAACAAAGAAGGCTATTACAAGGAGCTATATTTTAAACAACTTAGCGAGAAAGAAAATTGATTTTTTTTTGGCAGCTATGATTTTTTTTATGATTTTTGACCGTAACTAAAAAACAAATTTAATATTTTGAATATGGGCGATAACGGAATGATGCAGGAAGAAATTTTTTCCAAAGTACTGCGAGCTGGAAGAAGAACTTATTTTTTCGATGTGCGGGCTACGAAAGCAGATGATTATTATCTGACAATTACCGAAAGCAAAAAGTTCACCAATGACGACGGATCTTTTCACTACAAAAAACATAAAATCTATTTGTACAAAGAAGATTTTAAAGGATTTAAGGAAAATCTGGAAGAAATGATCGCCTATATTTTGAACGAAAAAGGGCAAGAAGTCATCAGTGACCGCCACCAAAAAGATTTCAAGAAAGAATACGATCAAGATTCGAAAGAACAGCAGCCAGTCGATGCAGAGAAAAGCACCGAAAAATATACGGATATAAGTTTCGACGATATCTGATGCAATTCAAAATTCAGGACTAACGGCCTACAGCCTACAGCTTACAGCCTATAGCATTCTGAATTCACTCACCCCACCCGCAAGCCGTTTTTTACTTTCGATTCCGGCTGTATTAAGGTGACGATTTTACCATCAACTGCTCCCAAAACCAAACATTCGCTCATAATATGGGCGATTTGTTTTTTGGGGAAATTGACCACCGCAATCACTTGTCGGCCCAACAAATCTTCTTCTTTATAAAGTTCGGTGATTTGTGCCGAAGTTTTTCTGATGCCAATTTCCGGACCAAAATCTATTTTTAAAATGAAAGCCGGTTTTTTAGCTTCGGGAAAATCAGCTATCTCAATTATTGTTCCCACCCGCATTTCCACTTTTTCAAAGTCTTTCCGAGTTATTTCCATTTTAGTATTGATTATTGATTATTGAATATTGATTATTGAATATTGATTATTGAATATTGGGTTAATTATTATCGCTCATCGCTTACAGCTTACAGCTTACAGCTTACAGCTTACAGCATACAGCATACAGCATACAGCCTACAGCTTATAGCCTACAGCTTATAGCATACAGCTTACAGCTTTTCCTACAAAAATAATTAATTCAAGTTTGTTTGATTAAATTTGTATCGTCTCTTTTTTAATAAAACAATATGCCACCCATTACTTCAAATATGCTTCCACTCGGAACCAAAGCACCCGATTTTCGCTTGGTCGATGCCGTTACCACCGATCTTTGTACGTTAAAAGATGTTCGGGGGGAAAAGGGCACTGTGGTGATGTTCCTTTGTAATCATTGTCCGTTTGTGAAACATGTGAACGAAGAAATCGTGCGGACCGCTAATGATTATCGTGTCTCTGGAATTGGGTTTGTAGCCATCTCCAGTAATGATGTGGAAAATTATCCCCAAGATCATCCCGATCTGATGTGGCAAACCGCCTGGAACGAAAATTATCCATTTCCTTATTTGTACGACGAAACCCAAGAAGTTGCCAAAGCCTATCAAGCCGCTTGCACTCCAGATTTTTATGTGTTCGATGTTGAATTGAAACTGGTTTATCGGGGTCAGCTCGACAATTCACGGCCGGGAAATGGAATTCCCGTAAACGGAAGGGATCTTCGCGAATCCTTGGACAGTATTTTAAATAACAATCCACAGCGAAAAGACCAAAAGCCCAGTGTTGGTTGTGGGATAAAGTGGCGTTCGTGAGGTTTGGGAAAGAGTGAAAGAGTGAAAGAGTAAAAAGAGTTAAAAAGTGAATTCTTGGCGAGACTGTGGTTCTTGGAGAATAATCGCATATTCAAATCTCGAAAAGCTTCTATTTAAAATCTTTTCTTTCTTATCAAATTTCTGCTTTAAAACTTTCTGCGCTTTTTGGGCAAACCTAATTATTTTTAAGAAATAGGCTGATTTTTTGATATTAATATGGTCGTTATTGTTCTGTAAATGTTAGGTAACATTGTTGTAGTACAACTATTATTGTAAAAAAATAACAATGACTTATTAACACGACTTCAACATGATATAAAGGCTATGTTATTGTTGTTCAGCACTTAAATGGCATGAACTTCTTGACCGAGAAAACATCTCTTAAAAGTTTCCCATTTTTTGACAGACATTTTTTTATATTTTTATGAATCTCTGATGATCTATTTTGTAGGCAGAAGATTCAGGGTTTTAATGGATGAAAATTAGTGTTTATTTAGCTAATTTTCTGAATTTTAAAAATCACATTCCCTACTTTTTTTGTTTCCTTTTTCTATATTAGCCAAATGTTGTTAAATATTCCCTAAACCCTTGCAATTTCATGTTGTTTTTTAATTCGAGAGATGCAATTCAAATATCAATTCAACTAATAAATTATAATTATAAAAAGTGGCCAAAAACTCCCTTTCCAAGAAATCAAAATCAATAGAAGAAACCCTTTGGGAATCTGCCAATAAACTTAGAGGTTCGGTAGAATCTGCCGAGTATAAGCACGTGGTGCTTGGACTTATTTTCCTAAAGTTTGCCAGTGATAAGTTTGAATCTCGACGTGCAGCACTTATCGCAGACGGAAAAGAAAAGTATGTGGAGAGGAAAGAATTCTACAACCAGAGCAATGTGTTTTATCTGGCGGAGACTTCACGATGGACTTATATCATTAAAAACGCAAAACAGGATGATATCGCGCTTAAAATAGATACCGCACTTCATCAAATAGAAAAAAACAATCCAAGCCTTAAAGGCGCTTTGCCCGATAACTATTTAAGTCGTCTGCAATTGGACAAAAGCAAACTCGCTTCTTTGCTGGACACTATCAATAAAATAGATACCCAAGCAGATAAGGCGCAGGATATTGTTGGTCGTGTATATGAATACTTTCTCTCGAAGTTTGCACTTGCTGAAGGAAAGGGAAAGGGCGAGTTCTACACCCCAAAAAGCATTGTAAACCTTATTGCGGAAATGATAGAGCCCTACAAAGGGATTATCTATGACCCGGCCTGTGGTAGTGGCGGTATGTTTGTGCAGTCTATCAAGTTTATAGAGAGCCATCACGGGAACAAACAGGAAGTGAGTATCTATGGGCAGGAATATACCAATACCACCTATAAGTTGGCAAAGATGAATCTTGCTATTCGTGGCATTGCCGCCAATCTGGGCGATAGGGCCGCAGATACTTTTGGGCAGGACCAACACCCCGATTTAAAAGCCGATTACATAATGGCAAACCCACCTTTTAACCAAAAGGATTGGCGGGCTGAAACTGAATTGGTGGACGACCCACGATGGATGGGTTACGAAGTGCCCCCAAAAAGTAATGCCAATTACGGGTGGATATTGAATATGGTAAGCAAGCTTTCCGGCAATGGTGTGGCAGGATTTATCTTGGCCAATGGCGCGTTGAGCGGCTGAGGCGAGGAATATAAAATACGGCGGAAGTTGATAGAGAACAATTTGGTGGAAACGATTGTTATTTTGCCACAGAATATGTTTTATACTACCAATATCAGTGTCACGATTTGGATATTGAACAAGAACAAGCGACCGCGCACCAAGAGTATTGGCGATGAACAGCGAATTTACAGAGAACGGGAAAATGAGGTTTTGTTTATGGATTTGTGGCAAATAGGAATTCCCTTTGAGAAAAAGTTTATACAGTTTAGTGAGCAACAGATAAAGGACGTGGCCAAAACCTACCATAAATACGAAACGGATTATATAGATGTGCCGGAATACTGCTATAGTGCCACTACGGAAGATATAGCAAAAAAGGATTTCTCCTTGGTGCCAAGTAAGTATATTGAGTTTATAAACCGAGACGAGAATATTGATTTTGACACCAAAATGTGAAGTTTACAAAGTGAAATCACGGATTTACTTAAGGTTGAAGCAGAATCTAAAAAGGAATTGTTAGGAGTGTTTAAAGAATTGGGGTATGAAATTGGTCTTGAACCTTGATTTATAGGATTATGGGATTGCCTTGATTATTAATAAGGGAAAAAATCAGGTAATCAAGTTAATCTTGAAAATCAGGGTTCAGACAATAGGATTATGGGATTACCATGATTATAAATATCACGGTGAAAAAAAATCAAGCAATCAAGACAATCCTGCAAATCAAGGTTCAGACAGTAGTTTATGAAATATGAGGATTTAACATACAAGATTATCGGTTGTGCGATGGAAGTACACAAGCAATTGGGTAACGGCTTTACTCATTCATGTGATTTTATTTTAAAGGTATTCGTGAATGCTACGCATTTCAAGAAGTTATTTACCAGCGCGCATTAGCCATCGAAATGCAATTACAAAAAATTGAGTTTAACAGAGAACATGTAATGGACATACAATATAAAGGTTACGACATTGGGACACGGCGTGTCGATTTCTTTGTGGAAAATCGCATTATGGTTGAGATTAAAGCTCTCATTAATTTAGAAGATGTTCATCTGGCACAAGCTATGAATTATGTGGAAGCTTATAATCTTGAGATTGGACTGCTTATAAATTTTGGTGCAAAAAGCCTGCAACACAAGAGGGTACACAATAATAATTCTTGAACCATGATTATTAAGGATTATTGGATTACCATGATTATAAAATATCACAGTGAAAAAAATCAAGCAATCAAGTCAATCTTGAAAATCAAGGTTCAGACAATTTTTAAAGACTTGGGCTATGCAATCGAGTTATAAGCGGATTGGGGCTTATATAACACTTGTTGACGAACGAAATGTCGATTTGAAAGTCACTACGCTTTTGGGTTTGAGTATTTCAAAACAATTTATTCCTTCTGTGGCAAATACCATAGGCACGGATATGAAGAATTATAAAATCATCCGTAAAAACCAATTTGCTTGTAGTGTAATGCAGGTGCGCCGGGATGGAAAAATGCCAGTTGCGTTATTGAAGGATTTTCAAGAGGCAATCATCTCACAAGCTTATCCTGTTTTTGAAGTGGTTGATACCGCTTTGCTTTCACCCGAATATTTAATGATGTGGTTTACCCGTAGTGAATTTGATAGACAAGCAACATTCCACGCTGTTGGAGGTGTAAGGGGAAGTTTGGAATGGGAAGATTTTCTGGATTTTGAATTGCCTGTGCCTTCTATAGAAAACCAACAGGAAATAGTAAACGAATATCACACCATTACAAAACGCATCCAATTAAACGAAGAACTCAACCAAAAGCTGGAAGAAACGGCGCAGACACTTTATAAACATTGGTTTGTGGATTTTGAGTTTCCTAACGAGAATGGAGAACCTTACAAATCTTCTGGTGGGGTTATGGTTTATAATGAGGAATTGGATGGGGAAGTGCCGGATGGTTGGGAGGTTGGAAACCTTTTTGATATTGCCAAAATAACAATGGGTCAATCGCCTAAAGGAGAAAGCTTTAATAATAGCGAAATTGGAGAAATATTTTATCAGGGTAGAACCGATTTTGGTTTTAGATTTCCAACAGTGAGAACATATACAACTGAACCAAAGCGAAGGGCAGACAAAGGTGATATACTGATGTCTGTTAGAGCGCCTGTTGGTGATTTGAATATTGCTAATAATAAGCGTTGTATTTGTCGTGGCGTAGCTGCTCTACAAAGTAGAATCCATTGTAATTCATTTCTATATTATTTGATGAATGAGGTAAAAAACCAATTTATCATTTCCAATGATGAAGGGACAATTTTCGGTTCAATAACCAAAGAAGGTTTACATAATATTGAAATTATAAAACCCTTGGAATACATAGTTATAATCTTTGAAAAAATATCCAATGGAATTGATAAACAGATTGAGCTTAGTTGTGCCGAACTGGACCGATTAAAGAATTTTAAAACTCTCCTTCTTTCCAAAATGGTGACTGTGTGGAGTGAGGAAGGAATAGTAACTAAAAACTAAAGCATTAGATATGACAATAGATAATCTCAAAAAAGGTGCTCAATGGCTAAAATGTGATTTGCACATTCATACTCCAATATCACTATGTTCAGAATATGGAGGAAATACTGATGACGTTTGGGCAAAGTTTTTCGAAAAACTTGAGGCACTATCAGACGATATTAAGGTAATTGGAATTAATGACTATATATTTCTTGATGGCTATAAAAAAGTGTTAGATTATAAGAACAATGGTGGATTAAAGAAAGTGGAATTATTGCTTCCTGTAATTGAATTGCGAA
Source organism: Flavobacteriaceae bacterium (assembly GCA_041689995.1). GTDB lineage: Bacteria > Bacteroidota > Bacteroidia > Flavobacteriales > Flavobacteriaceae > DASSWG01. The sequence goes on from JBDNFD010000105.1 coordinate 16,331, forward strand.
TTAGGGATTTTGTGGGAAGCACCGAATTAAACAAAATAAATTACCATATCATTTTTGCCGACGATAATAGTATAAACACAGAACAGATTACTACTCATTTTTTGAGTGGATTAAAAGGAAAAGCAACATTAAACCAAGAATATAATAGTGGTTTTTCTTGGGGTGGAGTGATCACTCCTGAATCACTAAGTGAATTTGGTAAACATATTTATGATCAAACTCCTCCAGAGAAAAGAACAACTTCAAAATACTTGGAAGTAGGTTTTAATAATATCACTTTCGAATTATCAAAAATAATTGAATTATTAGGGGAAGGGGTAGAACCAAACACATATCTGAGCGAAAAGTATTTGAAAGCAATTGGAAAAGCTGAATGGGAAGATTTTAGGTGGGAAGGCTCACCTTCTGATAAAAAATCTATAATTAATGGGGTTGATTTTGTTTTTACTGCTTCACCAACTATTGAAACAACAATAAAAGGAAAAGAATCATTAATTACTCAAGATGTTAATAGTAGATTATTACATTGTAGTGACGCACATATGTTTGCGGTTGATGAAAGTAAGACTAAACCCAAAGAACTCGGACATTGCTTCACTTGGATAAAAGCTGATCCCACTTTTGATGGATTAAAACAAGTTTTAATTGAATCAGAAGAAAGAATCTTCATTGGGAAAACCCCACCAATTGCTGAAAAAGTAAATAATAATAGAACGAAGTATATTAAAAGTATCGCTATTGATGGTATTGAGGATTATGATGGCAAACACGGTAAATGGTTCAACAAAGTAAATATAGAGCTAAATCCTGAATTAGTCGCGATTATTGGAAACAAAGGTAGTGGCAAGAGTGCTTTAGCGGATATTATTGGATTATGTGGATTTCACAAAAATCAAAAAGATTTTTCGTTTCTAAATGCAGAAAAATTCAGAAACGGAAAGATTTCTAAATATTTCGAGGCTAAATTAACTTGGGAAAGTGATGAAGTAAGTTCTAAGATATTATTTGACAATTCAGATAATGGAGAAATTGAAAAGGTAAAGTATTTACCACAAGGTTATTTTGAAAGATTGACAAATGAGATTTCGACTACAGAAGCGTTTCAAAAGGAAATAGAGAATGTAGTATTTACACATTTGAATGATGAAGATAAATTAGGATTTCAATCTTTCGAAGAATTAATGGAGCACCATAAAGGAAGTGTTGAAAAGGAAATCAAGTTAATGATTGAGTCGCTTAGCGACTTAAATAATCTGATAATAAAATTGGAAAGAAAATTAAATCCAATTTACAAATCAGAAATTCAAAATAAATTAAAGGAAAAGGAAAGTGAACTACAAGCTCTGATTGAACCCCTTCAAGTAAAAAACCCGACTGAAGATGCTGAAGTTCCAGCGCAGAATCAAGCAATACTTTTAGAAATAGAAAAAGTAAAATTAGATATTGAAAAACTCGAGAAGGAGTTAGCTATAAAGGAGAACCAGAAAAACATTTTATTGCTTGAACTGAGAGATTTAAAAGAATTAAAGAAAGATCTTGAGTTTAAAATAATTGAGATTGATTTGTTTAAGAAAGAACGACAATCAATAGTTGAAAAGTACAACTTAGATTTTAACACCTTGCTGAAGGTGACAAGTAATCTCGAAAGTTTAATTCTTCTAATCAGCAAAAAAGAAGCTGAGTTGCTTAAAGTCAAGGAACTTTTAGGCGATGAGAAATCTTCCATTCCTTCGTTTATTTCACTAAAAATGCAATTAGAGAATTATTGTTGTCCGATAAAAATCGAAAGTACGGAATTATGGGCTTGAAAGTCAATAAAAGCGTTGTGATATTTTGAAAACATAAAAGTAAGCCCCCTCTTGTATTGGTTCTAATAAAACTCGAGATTTTTTTGAAAAT
>JBDNFD010000106.1:0-66517 GCA_041689995.1 Flavobacteriaceae bacterium
AAATTTGAAACCCTTTCAAGGCTTTACCTTTATATCCAAAAATCCAACGCCCCGCTCAAATTCCCAAAAGAGAAATCAATGAAAACAACACCAATCCCTTGATATAACTACATCTTAACTTTATAGACAGACATTAATTAATTTAAATCAAATACTAATAGTTTCTAAATAAGATTTTAATCAACTGCTGCACCTAAAAACGGTAACCGCAATTGTTTGGTGAAATAATTCAAATCTATCGCATTTTCCACTGAAAATTCGCCAATTTTTGTTCGTTTTAATTTCGAAAGATGCGCGCCACTTTCCAGAGCTTTTCCGAAATCATTTGCAAGACTGCGAATGTAGGTTCCTTTGCTGCAAACCACCCGAAAATCAATTTTTGGTAAATCTATATTGGTTATTTCAAATTCAGAAATAATGATTTTTCGCGGAAGAATTGTAACTTCTTCTTGGTTTCTGGCATATTCGTACAGACGTTTTCCGTCTTTCTTCAGTGCGGAAAAGATAGGCGGAATTTGTTCAATCTCACCTATAAATTCTTTCACAGTATTCCTGATTTTTTCTTCGGAAAGATGCCCGATCGGAAAAATTTCGTTCGCTTCGGTTTCCAGATCGAAGGAAGGAGTGGTCGCACCAAGCGTGAACGTGCCAGTGTATTCTTTCTCCAAGCCCATGAATTCATTGATTTTTTTGGTGCTTTTACCCGTACAAATAATTAATAATCCCGTAGCCAAAGGATCGAGTGTTCCGGCGTGACCAACTTTTATTTTCTTAATGTTGCAATGATGTTTTATGAGCCAACGCACTTTGTTCACCAATTGAAATGAAGTCCATTCCAACGGTTTGTCGAAGAGCAGGGTTTGACCGGATTGGAATGTTTCCGCAGAAAAATTTTCAAGCTTCATCTTCGAGGATTTGAAGAAGTTGGAGTTTAAGTCTGGGCATTTCAATAATAGTGGTCATCCAAACCAAATCCAAAGAAATGCCCTCATAATTGTGAATAAGAACGTTCCGGAAGCCAATAATTTCCTTCCAATTTATTTGCGGGTATTTCTCTCTGAAAGAAGGGTCAATTTTTGTGGCGGCTTCTCCAATTACCTCAAAACACCGGATTACAGCAAATTGTTTTTCCAAAGTATCTTGAAAATCAACTTTGTCAATATTTTTGGTGAAGTCTTCGATGTAAGTTATATAATCGAGGATTTGCCGAATATAGATAAAATTATTTTTTTTCATAAATAATTTTCAGATCCTGCATTATGTATGGTTCAAATAACTTGTTTAATCCGCTTTTCGAAACCAAATCAATTTTTCGTTTTAAAGATTCTTTTAAATCCATATACATTCCACCCACATCAAACAAAGTAGTGTTTTCATCGAAATCCACTAAAATATCGATATCGCTTTGGGACGTCATTTGTCCACGGGCGTACGAACCAAAAACCGCAATTTCTTTTGGGTTAAAAGGTTTAATGATGTCGATGATAATCTGGTTGATTTTAGCATCCATAAAAACAAAGGTACGAAAAGAAGACAAAAATTAAACCGTCAGCGGTTGCACAAAATAATGCACGGCCAAAATGATTGCACCAATAATAATACGGTAATAGCCAAAGGCTTTAAATCCGTGTTTGCTCAGATATCCGATGAAGGATTTGATCGCCAAAATTGCCACGAGGAAACCGATTACATTTCCAATAATCAACAAATTAATTTGTTCGCTATTCAATACGAAACCGGCTTGGTAATAGTCCCAAGTTTTTTTCAAAGTAGCCCCAGCCATCGTGGGAACGGCCAAGAAAAACGAAAATTCCGCTGCTGTTGTGCGGGACAACTTTTGGCTCATTCCGCCCACTATGGAGGCGCCGCTTCGTGAAACCCCAGGAATCATTGCGATACACTGAAAAAAGCCAATTTTCAGAGCAATCAAATAGGTGATTTTTTCGTCTTTGGAAGCTTTGAACCATTCATCAACTTTCAATAAAATAAATCCGCCCAAAATTAGCGAAATAGCAACCACCAAAGGGCTTTCGAGTAATTCATCAATTAAATCACTAAAGATCAATCCTAAAAAAACGGCCGGTAAAAATGCCACAAATAATTTTTTATAGAAATCGACACTTTGAAAAAAACGTTTCCAGTATAACACTAAAACTGAAAGAATAGTTCCGAATTGGATAACAATGGTAAATAGTTTGGTGAAATCTTGATCGGCAATACCAAAAAGGGAAGAGGCAATGATCATATGGCCCGTGGAAGAAACAGGCAAATATTCCGTAAGGCCTTCAATAATGGCCAGGGTTACAGCTTCGATCAGGTTCATAAATTACAGACGGGAATTTTCCTTTCGGTCCGAAGACGATCTGGGGTTCAACAAAATAGCATAAACCTCAATTCCGAAGCCGATCAACACCAAAGTAGGCGCCAATCGGATTCTGCGCCAGCTATATATTTCCGGATTGAAAATAGTTGGGTTGTTGCTTCCGCCGCCCACCATCAGAATAAAACCCAATGCTATAACCGCCAAACCGATGAGCATGAAAAGATAGTTTTTTCGCTCGAAAATAAATTGGTTGTGTTTAGAACTTTCTGGGAGTTGATTCTCTTGTTTCTTCATTTATTTGGGTTTTTGGAAGTATCTTTTGGGTTGAATTATTTCTGGAAAAAATCAGTATTCCCACATTTTTCCTTTCCTTGTTTTAATAATAAAGTTCATCCGTTTTCAAATTCAAGAAACGTTGCGTTGCAAAAAACGTGCTCAACCAAGTAATTATTATTCCCATCAGGAAAATTGCGAGGAACAAGACCACCAACAATTTTTTGTCCTTCAACAACTCCAGTTCGGGGAAACTTCCGTTGAGGTAGTATAGGGTTCCGGCCATTCCCAACATGGCAACGATGGCGCCGACAATTCCCAAGCGTACACTTTTCCGTATAAACGGCCGGCGGATAAACCCTTTGGTAGCTCCCACCATTTGCATGGTTTTGATGATGAAGCGCTTGGAATAAACCGACAAACGGATCGAACTATTAATAAGCAAAATAGAAATAAAGAGAAACAGGCCGCTGATGACAAGGATCCAAAACCCGAGCCGTTCCACATTTTCATTCAAAATGGAAATTAAGGGTTTGTCATAAACAATATCGTCCACAAAGTCTTTTTCAGAAAGTCCATCGGCAATTTCGGTTATTTGTTTGTCCGAAACATAATCTGCATTAAAGTAAATATCAATGGAATTTTTCAAGGGATTATGGCCTAAAAATTCCATAAAATCCTCGCCAATTTCTTCTTGAAGCATTTTGGCGGCTTCATCTTTTGTGACAAAACTAGTGGATTTGGTATATTTGGCCAAATCCAAACTTTTTTGCAGTTGCTTAATTTCGACCTCTTTCGCGTTATCTTTCAAATAAACCGTCATCGCAATTTGCTCCTTGAAATGGTCGGCCACCTTTTTGGCGTTTAAAACCAAAAGACCCAATAATCCAAGTAGGAACAGCACCAATCCGATGCTGATAATAACGGAAAAATAAGACGAGATCAATCGTCGTTTTTGATATTTTTCAAAAGAAGAACTCATATAAGCCCAAAAGTTTCGGTAAAAATAAGAAAGTAATCGAAACCTTGTTTTTAAAACGGGCAAAGTTTTCATTTTCGTACATTAATAGTACTTTTGCGAGGGTTTTTCAACCTGTATCAAACCATTTCCCACAAAAAAGAAAAGAAAAATGACGCAGTACGATTTCAATAGAATTGAAAAAAAATGGCAAGAATATTGGGCTGAAAACGAAATTTTCAAGGCTGAAAACAATTCCAAAAAAGAGAAATTTTATTGCTTGGATATGTTTCCTTATCCTTCTGGGGCCGGATTGCATGTGGGGCATCCATTGGGTTATATCGCCAGCGATATTGTCGCGCGATATAAACGGCATCAAGCTTTTAATGTGTTGCACCCAATGGGTTACGATTCTTTTGGTCTTCCGGCGGAACAATACGCTATTCAAACCGGGCAGCATCCAGCGGTCACGACCAAAGAAAATATTGCGCGCTATCGCCAACAAATGGATCAAATTGGATTTTCGTTTGATTGGAGCCGGGAAGTCCGCACTTCCGATCCAAATTATTATAAATGGACACAGTGGATTTTCATTAAACTCTTTGAAAGTTGGTACGATAATTCACAAAATAAAGCCTGCGATATCCAAGAGTTGATTGCTATTTTTTCTTCCAAAGGAAACATAACTATAAATGCCGCTTGCGACCAAAAAACGGAAACTTTTACTGCGGATGAATGGAAAGCTTTTTCAGAAAAGGAACAACAAGAAATTTTGTTGAAATATCGGTTGACTTATTTGGCGGAAACCGAAGTGAATTGGTGTCCGGCGTTGGGAACCGTTTTGGCGAATGATGAAATTGTGAACGGCGTTTCCGAACGGGGTGGACATCCGGTAGAACGTAAAAAAATGATGCAATGGAGCATGCGTGTTTCAGCATATGCCGAACGTTTATTGCAAGGTTTGAATAAAATCGATTGGCCGGAAAGCCTTAAAGAAACCCAACGGAATTGGATAGGGAAATCGGTGGGGGCGGAAATTCAATTCAGAATTCAGAATTCAGAATTTAAAATTTTCGTCTTCACAACTCGCCCAGACACCATTTTTGGTGTCACTTTCATGACCTTGGCCCCAGAACACGAACTGGTTTCTGAAATCGTCACGCCAGAACAAAAAGAGGAAGTGGAAGTTTACATTAAACAGACTGGAAAACGCAGCGAGCGCGAGCGAATGGCGGATATTAAAAATATTACGGGAGTGTTCACCGGTGCTTATGCCGAACACCCGTTCACAAAAGAAGCCATTCCCATTTGGATCGGCGATTATGTTTTGGCAGGTTATGGCACTGGTGCCGTGATGGCCGTTCCTTGTGGTGATCAGCGCGATTATGATTTTGCGGAACATTTTGAGCTTCCTATAAACAATATTTTTGAAAATGTGGATATTTCGAAGGAAGCCCATTCCGATAAAGATAAAAATACCGTGATCGCGCACAGTGGATTTATTTCGGGATTGATGTGGGACAAAGCCGCGAAAACCGTAATCGAAAAACTGGAAGAAATTGGGCAAGGAAAAGGAAAAACGAACTATCGATTGCGCGACGCGGTTTTTAGTCGTCAACGCTATTGGGGCGAACCTTTTCCTATTTATTATAAAAATGGTGTTCCTCATACAATTCCTGAGGAAAACCTCCCGCTTCGACTGCCAGAAGTAGAAAAATATTTACCAACCGAAACCGGTGAACCACCTTTGGGACGAGCAACAAAATGGCATTGGGACGAAGGAAAGTGTTCAGTGGTCAGTGATCAGTTGGCAGATGACAAAACAGTTTTTCCTCTCGAATTGAATACCATGCCGGGCTGGGCCGGAAGTTCATGGTATTTTTTCCGGTATATGGAACTTGCCATTTCTGATGGAGGCAAACGCGATGAAGTTTTTGCTTCAAAAGATGCAATGAATTATTGGAAAAATGTGGATTTGTACATCGGCGGAAGTGAACACGGAACGGGACATTTATTGTACAGCCGATTTTGGGTAAAATTTCTTTACGACCGCAGTTTGGTTCCCGTTGAAGAACCGTTTCAAAAGTTGATAAACCAAGGGATGATTTTGGGGGAAAGTGCTTTTGGATATCGGTTAGAAAATGAAAATAAATTTGTTTCCAAAAATTTGGTGAAAAATCAAAAAGCACATCCCATTCACACAGATGTTTCTTTTGTAAATATTCACAACGGATTAAATATCGAAGTCTTTAAAAATTGGCGTCCAGAATATAAAGACGCAGAATTTATTACTGAAGAAGACGGAAAATTCATCGTTCACCGCGAAGTTGAAAAAATGTCCAAATCCAAATACAATGTGGTGAATCCCGACGATATTTGCGAGGAATATGGAGCAGATACCTTGAGAATGTACGAAATGTTCCTCGGTCCCTTGGAACAAGCAAAACCTTGGAACACAGCTGGGATTACGGGCGTTCATAATTTTTTGAAGAAATTGTGGAAATTATATGTCTGGCCCAATTCCTCAAAAGGAGGGAAATCGGAATTTTATATTTCCGAAGAAAAGGCTAACCCTGAAAGTCTAAAAATCTTGCACAAAACCATCAAAAAGGTCACTGATGACATTGAAAGTTTCGGTTTCAATACGGCAATTTCTGCATTGATGATTTGCGTAAACGAACTTTCGGCACAAAAATGCAATAACCGCGAAATATTGGAACCTTTGGCTGTTTTGGTTTCCCCATTCGCACCGCATATCGCCGAGGAATTATGGGAGAAATTGGGTCATTCCGAAAGTATTTCCGAGGTGAATTATCCGATTTTCGAGGAAAGATACGTGGTGGAAAATACCAAGAAATATCCAATTTCCTTCAATGGGAAAATGCGTTTTACAATGGATTTACCATTGGATCTTTCCAAAGAGGGAATTGAGAAAACAGTGATGACAGACGAGCGGACAAAACGACAGCTGGAAGGAAAAACACCGAAGAAAATAATTGTCGTTCCCGGTAAAATAGTGAATATCGTAAGCTAAACCTAACAGGTTTCAAAAGCCTGTTGGGTTTGTTTTCAAAAACAGTTTGATTGGCTTGCTTTTTGCTGAAAGATTTAAAACAAAAAACACCCGCTTTCGCGGGTAATAGATATGATTGGATATTATATATTGATCGGAGCGATTATGCTCGTTAGTTGGTACGTCAGTCACAAACTGAAAACCAAAATGAAAAAATACTCGAAAGTGCATCTGAAAAATGGAATGAGCGGTGCCGAAATTGCAGAAAAAATGTTGCACGACAACGGGATTTATGATGTAAAAGTCATTTCCGTGCCGGGCAGATTGACAGATCATTACCATCCGGGCAAAAAAACCGTGAATTTGAGCGAAGCTGTTTATTCTCAAAGAAATGCGGCTGCTGCTGCGGTTGCGGCACACGAATGTGGTCACGCGGTGCAACATGCGAAAGCTTACAGTTGGTTGCAAATGCGCAGTGCCTTGGTTCCCGTGGTTTCTGTGGCTTCAAATTGGAGCCAATGGGTCATTTTTGGCGGTCTGATTTTGATGGGAATGTTTTCCGCAGGATTGGGACAAACCGTTTTATTAATTGGGATTATCATGTTCGGAATGGGAACATTGTTCAGTTTTATCACCTTGCCGGTGGAATATGATGCAAGTAATCGTGCTTTGGCATGGCTAAAAGCCAAAAACATGGTTACGCCTGAAGAATACAAAGGTTCCGAAGACTCACTGAAATGGGCCGCGCGCACTTATGTGGTGGCCGCGATAGGATCCTTGGCCACATTGTTGTATTTCCTGAGTATTTTTATGGGTGCGGATGAATGATTACCAAACCTGTTCAACATTTTACCCTATAAAAATTTATTGAAACACAATTGGTTTGTTAATGATGGGTATTTTCACAATATGAAAAGGTTGTACAATTACTGGGTTGTCGCCACCAGTTTCAAGTTGACTTACATATACGATAATTTCAGTTTCCTCCTCCACAATATCTATAATATCAATAGACCACCCGCCAGTCATGCGTATTTGATCAAAAACCCCTATAACAATATATTGTGAAAAATCAATATTGGTTTCGGAAAAATCGCTACTTTCATTATTGACCGTGTTCATTTCGGTTATAAGTTGTTGCCAATCCGCATCATTTTCTATTGCTATATTGGCTTGCGGGATTTGTTCCTCGCCGTTTCCGTCCAGTTCACCATGGGCTATTGCCGTGAAATCAATATCAACGGGAAAATCCTCATTGGCATTGTTATCGTCATTGCTTCCATCATCCGTGTCGCTGCACCCAAATGATATAAAAAATACCGAGAGTAAAAAAACCAAATTTTTCATGATTGTTGATTTTTATTGTTTTATCAAATTTTTAGAATCGACCACCTGTCCGTTGCATACTAAGGAAACCACATATATTCCTGTGGTATAGCTGGATATATCCAAGCTGATATTATCTTCAAGCTTATCCAAAATATAGTTGTTGGAGATGGTGGAACTGATATTGGTGATCGTTAAATAAGCCGAATTTCCGGTGCCGAAGTTCTAATTTTGTCCATTTTTTTACCTCGTTCTTGGTAACCGTGTTTTCTGATTTTAATTCAAAAGGGGAAAAATCGGAAAGTTTAATTCTTTCTTTGTCGAAATCATTATTGCTACTAATATAAAAAATGTTTTTATCCAAGTGAAGCGGTATTTTTTCCCCCTTGTAGTAATAATAAAAAGCGGTATCAATTTGCCTGTAAGAGAATATAGGCAGTATAAGGATTAATGTAAGTAGTTTTGTTTTCATGGCTATAAGTTTTTTTGAAAGGTTGTCATTGATTTTTAGTACAATCACATCATATTAAGACGAACTTAATACAAAAAAAGGAAAAACAAAACAAGTAACCGTACAAAAGTTATCAACAAATCATAAAAAAGCCCGCCAATTTTGGTAAGGTTTATTAAAGAAATGGTTCTATATGGGAATGCAGCGGGCAATATAGAATGTCATTCCGATTTCGATATTCATCTGGGCAGGCTTTGGAGGAATCTCGGGGATTCTCACTTCGCTCCTTTTGGTCGCTTCGTTCTGAATGACAACTTCTTCTAAACGCCATTTCGTTTTAATGTACCACCTGAATCATATAGAGCCAAAGAAATCATATTTCGTCGTTAGGAAGTCCTTCAATCATAATTCGAATAATTTTGTCAATTACCCCGCGAAATTGCTGAGGTTATATCCGAAATATGGCATTTCTTCTTCATTGAATTTAATCCCATAGTTTTCCAATTCCTTTAAAATAGGCTCGTAAACTTCTTTGTTAATGGGTCGCAACACCCCGGGTGTGGTGATTTCCTTATTCAAAATTTTCAAAGTTGCGATCGCCACTGGAAGACCGACGGTTTTTGCCATGGCAGTGTAAGTTTGGTTTATGCCAACCGTTGCCATCGTGGAATCAATTTGTTTTTTTTCACCATTTATTTCATACCCAAATTTGTGGTACATCACAATCATATCTTTATCTTCTGGAGCTAAAGTCCACTTTTCTTCCAAGATTTTTTGAAGTGCTTCTGCCGGTGTTGCGTTCTTCAAACCAATCTTTTTATTTGGATTGAAAATATCGAGTTCCACTAATTTATCCCATATCAAATCATCCAGATCGATTTTCAAATTATAACGCAATTTCAATTCCACCGAATCGGTAGGAGAGTATGGTAGAAAAGAATTGATAAAATCCCGATAGCTCATATCCTCGGTGTTTTCCATGGAATAGCTGTCGTCGGTGATGCCAAGTTGCACAAACATGTTCCATGCCCTACAAAATCCCACCCGTCGCAAGGTTCCGCGATATAAAGTTTGAATGTCTTTTAAACCATAAACATCGCGATACGCCAAGGAATTTCGGTTGGCCACTCCTTCAAATTTTCCGTATCCTTCGATTTCCAAAAATTCTGTTCTTCGGAACAATCGGTGGTACGGAATATATTTATATTTTCCTTCCTGAATGAATTCTGCAGCGCCACCCTGTCCAGCGACGACAACATTTCGGGGGTTCCAGGTGAATTTGTAATTCCACAAATTGGTGTCGCTCTCTGGGGCGACCAAGCCACCGGTAAAAGATTCAAAAAGAATCATTTTTCCACCTCGGTCCCTGATGATGCGGTCGATAGCCTGCATAGCACTCATATGATCGATTCCCGGATCGACACCTATTTCATTCATAAAAACAAGTCCTTTTTCCTGAACTTGCTTATTTAATTTTTCCATTTCGGGACTGACATAGGAAGCGGTCACCATATTTTTTCCAAATTTCAAGCAATCTTTTGCCGCTTCAATATGGAAACGTGCGGGCAACATGGAAATAACTATATCTGCATTTTTAATAGCGGCATGTCGTTCTTCCTCGTTAAAAATATCCAATGAAATAGCCTGAACACGTTGATGTTCGCCCGCCATTTTTTTAGCATTTTCCAAAGAAATGTCCCCAATAACGATTTCTAAGTTTTCGCTTTCCGATTTGTCTTTTAAATATTTAATAAGCCATGAAGTGGATTTGCCCGCTCCGACAATTAAAATTTTACGCATTGCAATCAGTTTAATTTAGTTGGTTAACTTTGTTTCGGAAAGCGAAAGTACTTAAATTCTTTTCCCCTAAAAAAATATCAATGAAGAAATTAATTTTGGTTACTGGAACTTTTTTTGGTGCTACGGCGGTTATTTTAGGTGCTTTTGGCGCGCATGTCCTTTCTGAAAGTTTAACCCCACATTCTATTGCGACTTTTGAAACCGGGGTGAAATATCAAATGTATCACGCGTTGTTGCTAATTTTAATTGGTAGCGTGAATTTGCTCGGAGAAAGAACCAAAATGATTTTGTTTTATCTTTTGGTAATCGGGATTGTGTTGTTTTCAGGTTCCATTTATTTGTTGGCAACCAATGATTTGACTTCCTTCGATTTCATTTCTATTGCATTATTGACCCCTTTGGGCGGGCTTTTGTTAATTTCGGCTTGGATCGTTTTGGGTGTTGGGTTTCTAAAATCATCTTTTTCATAAAAAGAAAACACAATTTCTACTTTCTACAAAGATAATTTTATACTTTTGCCCATATTAAACACAACATTTAAAAATTATGGTGGAAAATAAAAAAACCACAGAAAAGCCTTCTATGGCCAAATATGGACTAGAAGACACGAAAACCCGGCACCAACTTTCCCCAAAACAATTACAAGAAATCACCATAAAAAACGGACGAGGCGTCGAAGCTGATTCCGGAGCATTGGCCGTGAATACTGGTGAATTTACCGGTAGATCGCCAAAAGATCGTTTTTTGGTGAAGGATGAGGTTACAAAAGATGAAGTTTGGTGGAGCGATATTAATTTACCTTTCGATCCGGATAAATTTGATGCATTGTACGACCGGGTAATGGATTATTTGGATAAAAGGGATGAAGTATTTGTTCGGGATTCCTATGCCTGCGCCGCGAAAGATTACCGACTGAATATTCGCGTGATCACCGAATATGCGTGGAGCAATTTATTTGCATACAATATGTTTTTGAGGCCTTCCGACACTGAACTGAAAAATTTTGAGGAGGATTGGCTTTTGGTCAATGCTCCAGGATTTATGGCTGATCCAGAACGGGACGGAACACGCCAACATAATTTTGCGATTTTGAATTTTGGAAAAAAAATTGCCCTGATCGGTGGCACCGAATATACTGGTGAAATTAAAAAGGGGGTTTTTTCAGCTTTGAATTTTATTATGCCGGTTGATAAAAATACCTTGCCAATGCATTGTTCTGCAAATGTGGGTCCCAAAGGTGATACTGCGATTTTCTTCGGCTTGTCCGGCACAGGAAAGACCACTTTGTCCGCCGATCCTGAACGAAAATTAATTGGCGATGATGAACACGGATGGACGGAAGACAACCTCATTTTTAATTTTGAAGGAGGTTGTTATGCGAAAGTCATCAACCTTTCCCATGAACACGAACCCGATATTTTCAATGCGATAAAACACGGGGCGGTCTTGGAAAATGTGATCTTGGATGATAATGGAAAAGCTGATTTTGAAGATACTTCCATTACGCAAAACACAAGGGTGAGCTACCCGATTTATCATATCGAAAATATTCAGCAACCTTCTGTAGGGGAAAACCCAAAAAATATTTTTTTCCTAACGGCTGATGCTTTTGGCGTTCTGCCTCCTGTCAGTAAACTGGATCCAGGCCAAGCGGCTTATCATTTTATAAGCGGATATACGGCAAAAGTGGCGGGCACCGAAGAAGGAGTGAATGAACCACAACCAAATTTTTCAGCTTGTTTTGGAGCTCCTTTCATGCCGTTACATCCAACGCGCTATGCAGAAATGCTGAGCCGCAAAATTAAGGAATCCGGAGTGAAGGTTTGGCTTGTAAATACTGGTTGGACCGGCGGACCTTACGGGGTTGGAAGCCGAATGAAGTTGAAATATACCCGCGCCATGGTAAAAGCAATTTTGCAAGGCGAATTGGAAAATGTTGATTACCGAAAACATCCAATTTTTGGTTTGAACATGCCCACTGAAGTTCCAAATGTTCCAAGTGAAGTATTGGATCCGAAAGGAACTTGGAATGACAAAGAAGCCTACGATCAAAAAGCGCACGAGTTGGTCGGTTCTTTTAAAAAGAATTTTGAGAAATTCAAGGAATATGCCAATGAAGAAATTTTGGCTGGAGCGGTTTCCGCGAATCACTGATCAGTTTGTAATAGAATCTACTTACGGCTCGGAATTGTATTGAATAAAAAGCATGGTTCATTTGAATCATGCTTTTTTCGTTGAAAGGGATTTTATTTCTAAGAGAGAATTATTCACCAAAAAAAACCGTCCACAACAAATTTTCGTTATGGACGGTTTCTACGAGAATTTTATAAAAACTACTTTTTTGAAGTTACTTTTTTGTTCGCATCCCGAATATATTTATCCAATGCCATCGTCATAGACGGCGTTTCGGGTGTAGGCGCTTTGATGTTGATTGTCAAGCCTTTCTCTTTTGCAGCCTTGATGGTCGAATTTCCAAATACCGCGATTCGCGTGTTTTTTTGTTCGAAATCAGGGAAATTTTCAAAAAGTGATTTAATGCCGGTCGGACTGAAAAAAACCACAATGTCGTAAAAAACTTCTTTCAAATTCGACAAGTCGCTCACCATGGTTTTGTACAAAGTAACTTCTTTCCAATTAACTTCCAATTTGTTCAATTGTTTGGGGATATCCGGTTTTAACATATCCGAAGAAGGGAGCAGGAATTTTTCATTTTTATACTTTTTGATCACCGGCACAAGTTCCCCAAAAGTTCGTTTGCCAACATAGATTTTCCGCTTCCTATAAATCACATATTTTTGTAAATAATAAGCCACCGCCTCGCTTTGGCAGAAATATTTCAAGGTGTCTGGCACTTTATACCGCATTTCCTCGGCCACGCGAAAAAAGTGATCCACCGCATTTCTGCTGGTTAGGATAATGGCCGAAAACTGTTTTAAATCTACTTTTTGTTGCCGCACATCTTTGGAAGAAACCCCAACGACATGAATAAAAGGTATAAAGTCGATCTTGACTTTTTGCCTTTCTACAAGTTCTGAATAAGGGGAGTTTTCCAACGGCGGCTCGGGTTGGGAAATAAGTATAGTTTTCACTTTCATAGACACTTTTTTATGCAAACCCCTTAAAATCCTATTGCTTTATACAAGAGAAAATAGGGGGCTATTTCCAAAGCGCAAAGGTACACAATAAAATAGAACCATTGGGGCAAGATGTGTTTTTGATTCTTCCTGTAAAAGTTTCCCAACATCAATAAGTTGAAGCCAACAACGGCGTAGATCAGCAATATAATTCCCGTGCGGGAAGTCGGACCGTAAATAAAAAAGATGGTCGGAACAAGCAAGAAAAGCGATAAAAGATTCCGAAAAGTGATTTTGTGCCAGAGATATCGGTTCAGGATTTTGTCCATCAGAAAGATGTCCCCAATTATTTTTTCCAGAAAATATTTGATGCAGAAGAACATGGAATAACCAAGTGCGATTTGGCAGAATAGAATTTTTGGACTGGCAAATTCTTCCGCGGAAAAATATTCCCAAACAAGAAAAATCAATATAGAAACAGATAGGATATTTACGATAAAAAGGAAAAGTGAGAAATAATCCAATTGTTTCGTTCCTCGTCGGTAATCAAAATATCGATTTGAAATCAGCAACTTCGTGAAGTCATCAAACCGCTGTGGAAAAATAAGTTTGGCGACCACAATAAATGCGAAAATGATGACGAATGTCAACGTTATCCAGTCTCGGGGAATTATATGTCTATCTACCGCGATCATTTTTTTCGAAATATACTAAAAATCCAATAAATTTTCATAGCTAATGGTTCGAAAAATCAATGCAATTTATTGAAAAATGAGCATGGAATTTAAAAAATGTTGAGCGTGCAGATGTCTTTTACTATTTTCGATTTGATTACATTTGCGTAAAAATTTTGATGCCGAAGGTTCTCATCATTATTCCTACTTTTAACGAGGTTGAAAATATCGAACGGATCGTGAAAAGCATCTTTGCCCAACGCAGGAATTTTCATGTGTTGGTCGTTGATGATAATTCCCCGGATGGAACTGCCAAGGTGGTGTCCGAACTCCAAAAAAAACATCCTGATTTACTTTTTTTGGAAAATCGCGAAAAAAAAGAAGGAATTGGAAGAGCCTACATTCACGGATTTAAATGGGCACTCGATAAAGATTATACCTACATTTTTGAAATGGATGCCGACTTTTCTCATAATCCGAATGATTTGATCCGGTTGTACAATGCATGTGCTAAAAATGGCGCGGATATTGCCGTAGGTTCTCGTTATATAAAAGGCGTGAATGTGGTGAACTGGCCAATGAAAAGGGTTCTGTTATCTTGGCTGGCGTCAAAATATGTGGAATTTATTACTCGAATGAACGTTCAGGACACAACAGCTGGATTTGTTTGCTATCATCGTAAAGTATTGGAAGCCATTAATTTGAATGATATTCAATTTGTGGGTTATGCGTTTCAAATTGAAATGAAATTTAAAGCACATCTTCTGGGTTTCGGAATTGCTGAAGTCCCCGTTATCTTTACCGATCGCACGAGGGGACAATCGAAAATGAGCAGCCGAATCATTTCCGAAGCAGTTTTTGGGGTCATAAAAATGAAATTTAAAAGTTTATTTGCGAGAGAAATATGAAAAAAGTACTGATCAAAAATGCAAAGATCGTCAATGAACATAAAATTATTGAAGGTGATGTCTATGTAGAAAATGGGATTATTGTTGAAATATCGGCGAGCATCAGTGTGAAATCGCAAGATGTGCAACTCTTTGATGCGGAAGGAACTTATCTTTTGCCCGGAGCTATCGACGATCAAGTTCATTTTCGTGAACCGGGACTTACCCATAAAGAAACGATTGCGTCCGGATCGCGGGCTGCGGTTGCTGGCGGCGTTACTTCCTTTTTTGAAATGCCAAATACCGTTCCTCAAACGACCACGCGTGAAAAGTTGGAGGAGAAATTTGCAATTGCCAAAGCAACTTCTATGGCGAACTATTCTTTTATGTTCGGTGGGACAAATGATAATTTGGAGGAAATAAAAAAGATCGATCCGAAAAATACGGCGGCATTGAAACTCTTTTTGGGTTCTTCCACAGGAAATATGTTGGTGGATGACCAACAGGTTTTGGAAAAAATTTTTAAAGCCTCCCCGGTAATTATCGCTGCACATTGCGAAGATGAAGGCACCATTCGACGGAATTTGGAGATTTATAAAGAAAAATACGGCGACAATATTCCCATGGAGAAACACCCGGAAATCCGGAGCGCGGAAGCCTGCTTTTTGTCTTCTTCCAAAGCGGTTGCATTAGCGAAAAAAACCGGCGCACGCTTACATGTTTTCCATGTTTCCACGGCTAGGGAACTAGAGCTTTTTACCAATAAAATTCCTTTAAAAGACAAGAAAATCACGTCTGAAGTTTGTGTGCACCATCTTTGGTTCAACGACACTGATTATGCCAGTAAAGGAACTTTTATAAAATGGAACCCGGCGGTGAAATCCGAAGCTGACCAAAAAGCACTTTTTCAAGGACTTTTGGATGATAAACTGGATGTAATAGCCACCGATCACGCACCGCACACGAAAGAGGAAAAAATGAATGTTTATACCCAAGCGCCAAGTGGTGGTCCTTTGTTGCAGCATGCTTTGCCCGCAATGCTGGAATTTTATCACCGTGGAATGATTTCCCTTGAAAAGATAGTGGAAAAAATGTGTCATAATCCCGCGATCTTATTTCAAATTGAAAAAAGGGGATTTATTCGGGAAGGTTACAAAGCCGATTTGGTTTTGGTAGATATTAACGCGCCTTGGAGCGTTCAACCCGGTAATATTTTGTACAAATGTGGTTGGTCACCATTTGAAAAAACAACTTTTAGATCACGGATCACCCATACTTTTGTCAATGGTTCGCTGGCATACAAAAATTTTAAAGTGCAGGATGTGAAAAATGCGGAACGTCTAACCTTTGATCGATAATTCTAATTTGGCAAAGAATATCAAAAACGGAAAAATGAAAGTGATTTTTAACTATTTACTGTTGCTCATTTTGGTTGCTTCCTGCCAAAATATAGAGAAAACACCGAAGCCTGAAAATTTTATCCCAGAGCCTGAAATGATCGATATCTTGGAAGATCTGGCCAAAATTGATGCGGCCGCAAATTTGAACCAAAAAACCTTCGATGAAAAGGGGTTCAATGCAACGAATTATATTTTCGATAAATACAAAATTGACAGTGCCCAGTTCGCTCAGAACAATGCATATTATATGGAAAATCTTGAAGTCAGCAAGCGAATGTATGAGGAAGTCCGACGAAGATTGGAGGCACAAAAGAAAATACTCGATTCTTTACTAATAGTTCAAGACAGCATTCGGGGATTGGAAAAGATTCGAAAAGATTCTGCACGAACCGAGGAACGAAAACCCACAGGAAGAGTTCAGAAATTCTTTTCCATGAAACCGAAAGACAGTTTAAATTAATTATTTTTTTCTTTAAGAAAAATGGCACCGGTATGTTCCACGGAATCTTTGATCGGACTGAATTCAAGAGATAGTGCGTTTTTAATTTTTGAGGAATCATAAATAGTAACCTCGAATAAACTCTTGTTGGAAGATTTCGGAATCTGTCTTTTAATCCCAAAGAGTTTGTTCCCGATCCATTGCAGTGTCCAACCCAACGATAGCATCCAAGGTTTTAAAGATCTGGTAGGAATCGGTTTTTTTAGAACATTGGCAATAGTATTCAGAAGAGTTTTGAAATCGAGATTTTCAGCCGATAGAAGGAATCGTTCGTTTTTAATTGGGCTATTCATGAGTTGTACCATAATTGCTGCAACATCCTCCACGGCCACAAACCCGGTTGTTTTTGGAAAATGATAAGAAAAACCTTCCCAAATTTTTTGGAATAATAATCCACTACCGGAGTTCCAGGTTCCTGGACCAATTATAATTCCCGGATTGACGATTACCACATCCAGACCTTCTTGTGAGCCTCGCCAAACTTCTATCTCTGCCGCATATTTTGTGATGGAATACCAAGAATGGTTTTTGCCCAGATCAAAATTACTTTCTTCGGTAACGGGTTTTCCGGGAAATTGATTTTCCAAAGTGGCCACAGAACTGACGTGACATAATTTATGAATGTTGAAAGAAAGGCAGAGATTAACAATGTTGGCAGTTCCTTCGATATTTATTTTTCGAAGTATTTCTTTATCCGAGGGGTCGAAAGAAATAAATCCGGCGCAGTGATAAACATTCGTAATTCCCTGAAAAGCATCTGATAATGCGGGAATATCGGTGATATCTGCTTGCGCCCATTCTATTCTAGAAAAATACGAATCGGTTTCTTCAGCATAATAATAGGAAAAGATTTTTTTGGAAACAGCCAGTTTTTCCTTCGAACGAAACGTAGCCCGGATTTTTTCTTCCGTTGCCACAAGTTTTGCTAAAAGGTGAGCGCCCACCAATCCTGTTCCGCCGGTCACTAATATCATTCTGTAAATATACACAAAAGCCCTCGTGATTTTTTACGGTTTTAATACCTTTGCGGGAAAATTAAACAAAGGATGACCTTAAAGAATTTTGTCGAAGAAGTTAGATGGCGCGGCATGTTGCACGATGTAATGCCTGGCACCGGAGAACATTTATTGGAAGAAAGGCGCAGTGCTTATGTAGGCATAGATCCCACAGCAGATTCGCTGCACATTGGACATTTAGTCGGGGTGGTCATGCTTCGACATTTTCAACTTTGCGGACATAACCCCATCGTTTTATTGGGAGGCGCAACCGGAATGATTGGCGATCCTTCCGGGAAATCGAAGGAGCGAAACTTACTGGATGAAATCACGCTTCGTTTGAATCAGGAAGCTATTAAAGCGCAGCTTTCCAAATTTTTGGATTTCGATGCGAAAGAAGAAAATACTGCAATTTTGGTCAATAATTATGACTGGATGAAAGATTTTTCATTTTTGGATTTTATTCGTGATGTCGGAAAACACATTACCGTCAATTATATGATGGCTAAAGATTCTGTAAAAAAACGCTTGTCACCCGATGCTGGAGAAGGGATGAGCTTTACGGAGTTCACTTATCAACTGGTGCAAGGATACGATTTCTTGGAACTTTACAAAAACCACAATTGCACGCTGCAAATGGGTGGAAGCGATCAATGGGGAAATATCACAACAGGAACGGAGCTAATTCGTAGAATTGGCAATGGGAAAGGTTTTGCGCTCACTTGGCCATTGATCACAAAAGCCGATGGAACGAAATTCGGAAAAACCGAAGGTGGAAATATTTGGTTGGATCCCAAGCGAACTTCACCTTATAAATTTTACCAATATTGGTTGAACACCAGCGATAAAGATGCAGAAAAATATATCAGGATATTCACTTTCCTATCAAAAGTGGAAATTGAAGATTTGATCAAAATCCATCAAGAGGCACCACATTTAAGAACCCTGCAAAAGAAACTTGCCGAAGAAATTACCGCGATGGTTCATTCATCAGAAGAATTGGACAACGCGAAAAGGGCCACGGAAGTTTTATTTGGAAATAGTACGGTCGAAAATCTGCAGGAATTGGGGGAAGCTACTTTTTTGGATGTGTTCGAAGGAGTTCCGCAAGCGGAAATTTCAAAAGAAAAAATAGAAAATGGCTTAGACATGATCGGAGCTCTTTCAGCTGAAACAAACTTTTTGAATTCCAATGGGGAAGCAAGGCGCGCTTTGAAAGAAAATTCGGTTTCGGTGAACAAACAGAAAATTTCGGGGGATTATAAAATCACGGAAAAAGATTTGATCGCCGGGAAATATGTGTTGCTCAACAAGGGAAAACGGAACACTTATCTTTTGAAAATTATATAAAACCGATTGGTTTTTCCACAAAAATAAAAACCCGGGCCACTACACCCGGGTTCTTACTAACTAACCAATCTATTATGAAAAAAATTCTACTACTTATAAGAACGATAGAAAAGGAAAAAGTTGCATCCGATTTCAAACTTTAACATTTTAAAAAGACAATTATTTTTTTGAGTTCTATTAATTTTGAACCCGAAACCTTTGCCGCAAAATCACGAAAGCCCCAAATAATTAAATTTGAGGCTTCCGATTAACTAACCAATCTATTATGAAAAAATTCATCCTAGCTATTTATAAGACGTATAAATAAGCAAAAAATTACATTGCTTAACAAACTTTAACTTTTATGGTTACAAAACCAGCAAGTTGCATCCGCGTAAATCGCTGTTATCGAAGCGTCCTAGGATTTCAAACTTATTTTTGCTGATTTTTTTTCCCAAATCTTGCGTCGCAATAAAGGAACAGGAATAGAGGTTCGCAAAATCAATACAATTAATTCCACCTGTTTTTCCCGGTTCCAAAGTTTGAAATGCGTCTTCCGCATCGCGGATCAAAAATTTCATGTGTGAAGGATGTTCAAAAATTCCATTTCCAGTGGAATAAGCTTGCGACAATAATTCCGTCATTCCATATTCACTGTGAATATTTTCGACCCCAAAACCGGCAGCCAAAATCTGATGCAGTTCTTCCCGGATCATTTCTTTTCGTCTTCCTTTCATTCCCCCGGTTTCCATTATAATGGTATTTTTCAGACTGAACCGGTACTTTTCGACTAAATCCAACAACGCGAAAGAAACCCCGATAAGAATTACTTTTTTCCCATTGGAATCTAATTTTTTTAATGTTTGTGCCAGTTTGGAAAGATCGTTTAAATAGAATCCGCTTTCTGAAAATTTACTTTTTTCGATAAAATGTTTCACCATATAAATAAGGGACGAACCATCGCGTTCCAAATAGGAAGGAAGCAGTGCCAAAATCACATATTCTTCCACCGGTCCATAAAATTTTTCGAAATTGAGGGTGAAACTTTTTTCATATAAAGAAAGATCGGTAACAAAATGTTTACTCGTTTCCGTTCCCGTGGTTCCGCTGCTGGTAAAGATTTTTTCGGGTTTTTTGGTGCTCGAAATAACGCGGTGCGATTTGAAAAACTGGATCGGTAAAAATGGAATTTCTTCGAGTTGACCTACCTTTTTCTTTTCTACATTCAATAGTTGGCAATATTTTCGATATACGGAACTGTTTTCAAACTGAAATTGAAACACCTCCAAAGCAGTTTGTTCAAATTCGATTTCTGAGGAAATCCCGAAAATTCTTTCTTGCAACATATTCTTTCAAAAATATGCACAAAGATATCCAAAAAAAAAGCGCCTCTTTTCAGAAGCGCCTTGGTTTCGAGATTAAATTAAATTTAATTGATAATTAATTTTTTCGTGGCGGAATTTCCATCTTGGCTCACTTTCATCAAGTAAACACCTGATTGCAAAGTTGAAAGGTTTAGGCTGTTGTTCACAATCTCCGCGGAAATTACTTGTTTCCCCAAAAGATTGTAAATTTCAACTTGCACCGAACCACTAAGTGCTGTTTCAATGGTCACAAAACCATTGGTGACAGGGTTTGGATAAATAGAGAAACTGTCCATAAAATTTCTGTTTATGGCTAGTTCATCCATATCGGCAGCATTGCGAGCGGTCAAATAATATTCTGCGATATGATCGCCATCTGCATCATCGCGTGTGATGATTCCAGTGATATTTAAAGCATTTGAAGGCAAATCCTGATCGATGTAATTGGCATCGTAAAACGAAGTTCTGAATTCAGAAGAACCATTATCGGTCGCAAGGTTATAAACTGTTCCCACCATCCAAGTAGTGATGCTCCCGTCGTTGGAAGTAACCGTTGCATCTAAAACTTTCACCAATTCTGCGTCATAATCTGCAGGATTATTGTTCAATTGTGTCAATGTGATCACTTGTGGCGTCAAGGTGTTTCCAGTGGAAGTTGGCGCACCGGCATCACTTTCGGGAACAAATTGTTTGACCCCGTCAAATTCTGCCAATTCACCAGTAATGTTTGTAATTCCATCACCGATATTATAAGCGGTTGCAAGATTTCCGGCTGAATCGTCTATAAGAATTCCGGCAGTTGCATCTTCAATATATTTCTGATTTCTGAACGTTTGTTTATATGTCAAAAGCGCTTCTCCAGTAAGCATATAGGTATCGCCCACCGTTCCCGCTTTTAAGGCCGCAATGGTGGAAACTTGGTTGGCGGGGTCACAAGATGGCGCCGTGATATCGTTCACAATAGCACATAATGTACTTGTGATGGTATAAGTAATATCAACGCCTTCGTCAATTCCGGAAATTGTAATAAAACCACTTGCAGCACTGTTTGGGTCATCGCCTCCGATAGTTCCGTCTGTGGTGGCGATCGTGTACGTTTCGGTTCCACCGCCATTAAATCCGAGGGTAACCGTGTACGTGTCGGTTCCGCTTGTGTTGGCATCACAAGTAACTTGATCCACATATACATTTAAAGGACATGTGGTTCCACAATCGATATTCGTCAAATTTGGAGTGGGAATGCCCACGCAATAAGTTCCGTCACCAGCATTCTGAATGGATTCGACATCTTTCAGCCCGTTCATATTTTCATCATATTGAATGGTTTCGCCCAAAGCCGCGAGCAGATCCACATCGTCGTCATCGGAAGTACCATAGACTAGCGCATCAATTAAATTTGCTGAAGTGGCGGGAGTGCCTGACGGAAAATCGGCTCCATTGGCTTGATAAATGGCCACGGCATCGGCACCGTTTTGCAGTCCGTTATCGGCACCTAATGAAATATCCATTCCTGGGAAACCGTCGTTCGCCAATAAAAGAAAACCATTGGCATCGGTTGTAAAACCATCGAGATCGTAGGAAGCATAGCTTTGATCGTTGCTACCATTGAAAAGCACCACCACATATCCGTCTAGGGAAGTGTTTGGCGAAGGGGTTTTTAGCTCGATAAATTCACCCGTATCGGTGCTGGTTTGGTCGGCATCGATTTCATTGATGATAACCTGCGCGAAAGAAAAAGTACTAACCAAGCAGGCCAGTAATAGAAAAGTAATTTTTTTCATCGGAAAAGATTTAGATTAAGTTACAAATATAAAAAAATAAGCTTTAAAATTGATAAGATTTCCTGTTGATCCCAATCTGTTTATTCACAATTTAGAAGTTATGGATGTTTTTCAGGAAAGACAGCTGAAAAGTTTTATTCAATTTTTCAACAACCCATTATAAATCCGGGTATTCGTACCTCAAAATAGTGTCTATTTCCATTTTTCTAAATGAAGCGATTTTTTATTGCGCAAGCATTTCGAAAGCAAATAAATACGTGTGAAAAGAATCTGTTGTGGCCAAGTTCCTTCGTGTTTTATATGTGTCTTCTCCGTAAAAAAATGATCTTTAAGAAGGAAATATGAAGTAATGTGAATGAAAACACGAACCAAACTAGCGGAGAATAGTCGCGAAAACAAAAAATATTTTGGAAGAAAAGACGTAATAATTGACTATTTTAATGATCTTTAAAATTCGGGATATGGATTCTTTTAATTTAATTCACGGAGTAATTAGCTGCAAAATTCAGTAAGTTGGCCAATGGTTTGTTAATAAAAGTTACATTTGAAGAACGGAACACCAAAAAATGAAGCGAGAAAATATGCCCAATATTAAAGGAATGTTACATAGAAATGGAATATATGCGAATGTTTTTGGGGTGGGTTTCTTTTATACTGATGTTGCAAGCCATGTGAAAAAAAATATATTGGAAATGAAAACCACGATTTTGTTTTGATCAGAAAACCGGAATTCCAATAAAAATCAGAACGGAACGAAACCCTGTTGCGGATAAACTAAAAAAACTTCCAATCAGCACAAAATGCCACACAAGTGTTTCGCGGGATTTTTAACAACAAAGCGCAAGCAACAACGGGAAAATCCCGCTTGTTTGCGAAATCGGTGAATAAAAGCGAACATTGGTGATTTTTTGCGAAAGGCTCGAAAGAAAAAAGGAGAGGAATAGCAGAGCGTAATCAGGGCAAAAAAAACACGGCTTGCAACATCGGCTGATACGAAAGCGGGCAAAAGTTTTAACCCGGAAAGTAGTATATTTAACCAAACTTTCGGTTGTGGCGGAACGGTATTTTTTTCAAAACCTTGTTTGCGCATAGCCGCGAGCGTTAGGCATAAGGCAAAAAAAATCCGTTTACAATTTAAAATCTCGCTTAATTTCGTAAATTTAGGAAATGAAAAAACAGCGGATTTATTTGGACACTTCAATTTTCGGCGGATTGCACGACGAAGAGTTTAAGGATTACACAGAACCTTTATTTGAGCGGATTAAAAATCTGAATTTGAAATAATTTACTCAAATGTTACGGAACAGGAATTGGAAAATGCGCCTGACCGAATAAGGGCGACAGTTGACTTGCTTCCAAAAAATTCGACTGAATATGTGAAATCGGATATCGAATCAGCCAATTTGGCCAAAAGATATATTGACGAAGGAGTTGTTGGTCCGACGTCATATGCGGATGGTTTACACATCGCTTTAGCAACGATACATAATGCCAACATTTTAATAAGCTGGAATTTTAAACATATCGTAAACGTGGTAAGAATTGTAGGATATAATTCCGTAAATATTTCGGAAGGCTATAAACCAATAGATATTCGTTCACCAAGAGAATTAATGAATTATGAAGACTAAAGAAAAAAATACAAAAAAAACCTTTGATGCCGTAAAATTTATGCGCGAACAAAGAGACAGAATTTCAAAAGACATAATGAATTTAAGTCCAGAGGGAATTGTCAAATATTTTGAACAGAACCAAAACAAAAAACGGATAAAGCCCAGTGCCTAACACCGTGTATAAGCCATTGCTGGGTCTGTGCCTATCTGGAATCCCGATAGCTATCGGGACTGTAATTTTGGTCGTAAGGAACCCGTGATTTTGCTATTGCAAAGACTTGTTTTAAAAGTTTATTACAGACTGCTATGAAAACCAATTTCTTGCTCTTGCCCTTCGCAACAATTCGATCATAAAGTGCCTCACAAGCTTTGTTATATTTACAGGCATTAAAACTGCACATAAATAATAAATCCCTCAACTTTTGATTGCCTATTTTGCTTACTTTCCACTACTTAAAAACGAGGTTTAAAAGCTCGAACATATTTGCGAACACCACCAAATTTTCAAATTTCGCTCAATGGAAAATTTAAGAGGTGTCCAAAATTTAAAAAAATTTGGCTCTTACAAATTCAGAAAATCCGTACCCTTTTTGCCCGCAACGTTCCATACACGAAACCTTGGCAGTAATAAAAAACAACCTACAAAGTTCGGTACACGTCCGAACTTTCTTGTATATTTGCAACCGCAGATGAGACTGACCAATAAGAAAATATTGGAAAAACTAAAAAGAAAGAGCAGAGGAAATATTCCTTTGACAAAAGCTATTGACCAGCTAATTAAGGATATCGACGAGAATAGTTGGAAAAATCAAAATGAACTGAATAAAACAAGAAAAGATGCAGACAATGTTCATATTGATGGATTTTACTTTTTCAACATCAATATCCACAGAACAATGATTTTGATTGAGTTTGAAGATAATGAAGCTATGGTTGTTTGGGCAGGAACGCATCAAGAATATGAAACGACTTTTAAGAATAATAGAAACACTATTAAAAAGTGGTTAAAGTCTA
Source organism: Flavobacteriaceae bacterium (assembly GCA_041689995.1). Lineage (GTDB taxonomy): Bacteria > Bacteroidota > Bacteroidia > Flavobacteriales > Flavobacteriaceae > DASSWG01. The sequence continues at coordinate 24,775 of JBDNFD010000106.1, forward strand.
ATGATTGGATTTAAAAAATAAGATTATGAAAACACAATTTGACATATCAGAACTAATTGAAATTGGGAAAATCGAAAATGAATTGGATTTTGAAAGAGCATTGATTGCCGACAGAAAATTACGTGTTCTTTCAAAGGAAAGTACGAAATTTAAATCCGTTAGAAAAAAATTAAGAGATTTAATTGAGCAGTACGAAAATCAAAATTGGAGTACCGAATCTAACATATCTGATAAAAAACTACGTGAAAGTGATCTTGCAGAATTGATAGCCGAAAAGGAACGGTTATTTATCCAGCGAAGGAAAGAATTAATCGGAAAAAAATTAAAGAACTTCAATCTTACACAGCAAGATTTTGGAAAAATTTTAGGACACCAAAGTAAGTCCTATATGTCTGAACTAATAAATGGGGTAAGTCCTTTTTCCTTAAAAGATTTAATCGTTATCAATCGACTTTTAAAAATTAATTTATCTGATTTAGTACCCACTTTTTTACCACAATCCGATAGAATAAAAATTAGAACAACAATTAAAAAATTGGACAATCCAAAACTGAAATTAAGCAAAGAAGATTTGACGATTGCATAAATTACTACTACCAACAAAGAACTGTGGTAAAAAACAAGTAAAATTGCATTAATTTACCGATAAGGTACTCCTGTAATTTTGGTCGTAAGGAACCCGTGATTTTGCTATTGCAAAGGCTTGTTTTAAAAGTTTATTACAGACTGCTATTAAAGCCAATTTCTTGCTCTTGCCCTTCGCAACAATTCGATCATAAAGTGCCTTACAAGCTTGGTTATATTTACAGGCATTAAACCGAATAATATCAATTGCGAAACGAGCGAACGCCTACGAAGCGAATGAAATTGAGGAAATCGAACTTTACGGACCGATTTTGAAAAACCCGATAAAGTCATCGGATTTTAAAAAGCTTGGATACGATGAATATTTAATCGTTGTACAACCCGGGTTCCATAAAAACCGACTCAATATAAGATGAATTTAAAGTTTAGACCAATAGGAAAAGAAGATAAAAACAAGGTCTTGAGCCTATTCAAAGATGCTGCTAAAAAAATAAGTAAGATGAATGTTGACCATTGGCAGTATTGGAAAAAACCCCCGGAAGAAAAAATAAAATGGGTGGAAGAAGGAATTCAAAACAAGGAGTTCTTTTTTATCGATAAACAAGACGGAGAAAATATAGGGATGGTAAGAATTCTAAATCAAGACTTGCTTTACTGGGGAGAACAAAACGAACCGGCAAAATATGTACATTCTCTGGTTGTCAAAGAAGAATATAACGGAATGGGGTTTGGAACTCAAATACTCCACGAAATAGAAAAAAGCACAAAAAAAGATAATTGCAGCTATCTAAGACTTGATGCCGATTCTAAAAACCCAAAACTTTGTAATTACTATGAAAGGCTTGGTTTCGAAAAAGTTGGAATCAAAGAATTACCTCTTTCTGATTATAATCTTTACGAAAAGAAAATAGTATAAAAACCAAGGCCACAACAGTTACAGTTGCACACCCCAAAAATTCCCTAAATACCTTTTCTTAACTTGCGGGCATTAATTTATCTTTACTTTTGGCGCAAGAAACCATAGCAATTGTTTCATAATGAAAAACAAGGACATACGGATTTTATTGGTGGATGATGAACCGGATATTTTGGAAATAGTGGGTTATAATTTGTCGGCAGCAGGTTATTCCATTTTTACCGCAAATAAAATTAGTACAGAAAAATTGTCTCCTCGTCTTATAATGATTCAAAACTTTTTGCTCAATCTGACCTAGATAATACCATTTCATATTTTGTAACTTCTGACGTTCGTTCAAAAAACACTTTAACTTTATTGAAAAATGGCATTACCCCGAAATTCGAAACTATTAGTATCGATATTCCATTTTCAGAAACATTTGGTATTCTGGATTTATAAAAATGCGTTATACAACCGTTGCGAACCACACGAAAGGATTCGTGCGGCAACGAGGGGAAAAGATTTAAATTAAGTTACAAATATAGGAATTAAGTTTTAAAATTAAGAAAGTTTATTTTGTTCAAATCTTGTTTAACAATGATTTAATAGTTGAGAAATAAGGTCAGAAAAAACCCCTTTTGCAAGGGGTTTGGCTAAATTCAAAAACAAAGCTTACCGGAATATTTGGTGTAAGCCTGAAAATGATTCCGTTAGTTGATCGCCCAACCGAAATCCGCAAGATTTACAGTGGCAGTGTTGGCATAGGGTTGATTTGGATCCGAATCCTGTTCCTCAATTTGAACGTTGGAAACAGCCCCACCGTCCTTAAAATCGATAGAGGTGTCATAACCGGACAAAGAGAGTCCCGTAATGGTCGCCCCAGATTCTATTTTGAACTGGAGTGCGGTTCCACCGACAGAAGATACGGCCGTAAAGTTTATGATTTTTGGATTTTTGTTCACCCCATCGGCTTCCATGGCCGTTGAAAAATCGCCGTTGTGTAATACATAGGTGTTGGTCAATGTTCCGCTCCAACCTTCCGTCCAGTCGATTGCATCGTCTTCCAAGTCTTCTATATAAACATTGCTGGCATTCACCGTTCCGCCAAAAAATTCGATCCCGTCATCGGCGCCACCAATAAAGGCCACGTTGCTAATAGTAGTGCCCGAACCCACAGCATACAAAGTCAACCCGTTGTATTGTGATTCCGGATTGATCTGCGCACCCGATTTTTCGATGATCAGGTATTCAATGGAGCCCGAGCTGTCGGAATTGTTGGTGCCGCCATAAATCAAGCCACCAACTTCTGCAACCGCATTCACGCCGGCCGTGGTTTCGGCATCGCCCAAAAGCAACAGCCCGCCCCAAGTTCCTGCTCCGGATGGTCCCATCATAACTGGATTGGATGCCGTTCCTTGAATATTGATTTTAGCTCCTTTTTGAACCGCGATATATACATCGGTACCGGTATTTGTAACAATCTCTGTACCTGCGGGAATGGTCAGCGTGTTTCCGGATTCAACACTTAGGATTCCTGTCAGTTCGTATGTTAAGGACGGATCCAAGGTTTTGTTTTCGGTTATGGAACCGCTCAAATTGGAGTCACTAGTGGGTGGTATTGGATCCACTTTAGGATTATCCTTGGTGCAGGACCAGGTAAAAATGGCCGCTACCATCAATAAAGCAAATTTTTTCATGTTCATCATTTTTGTTTTTTTATTGCGTTAATAGTTCAATGCGAAAGTAATTATGGATTTGTTTTTTTAGGTTACCTTAAAATTAAGAAAAGGTCAATTGTGGATTAAGAAAAAACATTCGACCTACTAAAAGGTATAATTTAGGGAAAGACTCAAAACCATTCCTTTTCTGAACGATTTTACTGTTTGTTCGATTTCCACTTCTCCCGGGGGCTTAACCAATTGCGTGCGTTCTATTTTCGGGTTGAGGAGGTTTTTCCCCTGCAACCCGATCTTGATATTTTCGTTCAGTTCCTTGCTGAAAATTGCATTGAGCTTAACGAAGCCTTTTTCAACAATAGCATCGTTGTAATAAATAGCACTTTGCGTTTGGATTTCTGGGGCGCCTAAAGCATAAATTTTGTCCGATGCATAATTGGCCGAAACAGTGGCCAAAAATTCATTTGTAGCGTTGTTTGAAAAATTGAGAGAGGTATTAAAAATCCAATTTGATGCCCCTTGCAGGCCTTCTTCTGTCAGGTTTTTGTACCGAAAGGTGTTCAAAAGAGTGCCTTCCGAATTCCGGTTTTCTTTTAAATCTTGCGAATGCCACATCCGGGTAGCATTGAGTCCTAAATCGAGCTTGAAATCTGAATTGTCTTCCGAAGCTATCAAGTTCAGATTGGCATCGAGTTCAAGGCCGTATATTTCGGCTTTTTTACCTGAATTAAAGTAAGACAAAACTCCAGCCGAGCCACGGGTTTGCACTTTGTTGATGGGGTCTTCGATGCGTTTGTAAAAACCGGTCATGGAAATCAACTGATCGTTGGTGGGAAAAAATTCCCATTTCAAATCCAAGTTGTAGTTCGTGCTAGCTTCCAGATCGGGATTCCCACGGGTCACTTGTCCCGTTGGCGAAACGTATTCAAAAGGAGCGATTTCCTTGAATTCGGGCAACGTAATGGTTTTGCTGGCCGCCAATCGAAGATTGTTCTTTTCGTTCAAGGAATATCTCACATTGAAAGAAGGATAAATATTGTTGTACGATTTTTCAGAAACCCCAAGCCTTCCCGGGATATTTCCAATGTTGTAATCTACCGACAACAAGGCATCTTGATACCTTGCGCCGATGTTAAAATTGAATTTATCTACCCGATAATTAATTACTGCAAAACCCGCAGCAGATTTTAATGTGGCATTGTAGGAGTCTTCTTCCAGGTCATTGATTTGAAAAAGTCCTGCATCGAAGTTTTCAGGTGTAAAAACGGCGGAAATTTGATTCAGGGAAGTTGGTGCGATCACATTGGAACCGCTTTCCCGAACACCAAAAAACCGGGAAGCAAAATCGCGTTGTTTGTTCCGGTAATTCCCTCCAACGATAAAATTTAGCGCGGAAGTTTCATTTTCAAAAATTGAAAAATCATCTTTCAAACGGGCATTCAATTCCCTATCATCGATTTTCTGGTAAGATTTTCGCTGCTGAAAACCACCTGTATCTCCAAATTCAATACGATCTTCGTTGAAATTGATCTCATTCCGAATCCGGTTGGGCTCGTCGGCATATACCAGGTTGTATCCCAAAGCCCAGTCCAAATTATTTTTATCGCCTAAGGAATGTTCCCCGATAAGTTGGTTAACCCATAGTCGGGTCTGTTTGGTGTTCTGGTCCCTACGGAATTGGGATAGCCCTTCAGAAGGGTTGGTTTCCTCGAAAACGAAACCCTTGCCATTCCTTCCCGCCTCATAAACCTGGTCGGTAAGCTTGTTAATGAAAAAGCTCACTGCCTTGAGGTTGTGGTCGTTGTTGAATTCATACCCCAAATTCAACAAAGCGGTAGTCTCAATAGTCGTTTGCCATTCGCGCACATCATCAAAGGAAACATCGATGAAATTTCTTCGGTATTGGTGAAAAATACCTTCTTTGTATTCATATTCCCCCGAATGGGAACCAGTGAAAAGGACTTCAAATTTTTCCCCAAATCGTTTTCCTGCGGTAAAGGAGTACTTATAATTTATGGGCAAGGCCGCACTTTCGGGGTCCCATTTCTGCTGGGTCAGGGCATCACGGGTCGGTATATCGTCAGCGTAAAGCCCAAAACCAACTTGATTCATGTTCGGGCTTTGTTTGAAATTCTCCCATACACCTCCTTGAGCTACATTGGTGTTCACACCCGATTCCAGCCCGATTCCAAATTCACTTTTCCCCAATAATTCCCTGGTTTGGATGTTGATGGTTCCCGAAGCTTGGTCTGCATAGTTTTCTGGGGAGTATGTTTTACTGATAGAAATATTTTGCACCACGCGTGTTGGGAAAAGTTCGAGGTTGATGTTCTTCCGTTCAATATCGTCTGAGGGAATTGGCAATCCATTCATGGTCGTATAAAGATACCGATCTCCTAGACCGCGCACATATAAATCCCCCGAACTTTCACTGGCCGTCACCCCAGAAATTTTTGTGGTCGCTGTGGCTGCATCGCCAATACCGAGTTTTGCCAATTCCAACGCGCCGATACTTTCTTTTATTTCAATGGCCTCCCGTTGTTCCAGTAGCAAGGCTACTGGCGAATCTCTTCGCGAAGCAACCTTAATGACGACTTGGTCCAAAAGGGCGGCATTGGCATGCAGTGCTGTATTTATAGTTGTGGTTTGATTGGGTTTCACCATAATATCCGAAATTTTTACAGTTCCGTAACCTACATAGCTGAACATTAAATTATATGTTCCCGGCTGTAGGTCGTTGATTTTATAGTTTCCATCAAAATCGGAAATTGTTCCCTTGTTCGTTCTTTCCACCATCACATTTACGAATGCAAGTGGGACATTTTCCATATCCTCATCAATGAGTTTTCCTATAATAGTTCCTGTTTCTTGCGCGCTGCAAATTATTGATAAACAAACAAATAGAATACTTAAAAATGCTTTCATGAATGGGTTTTTAATTTTCCACAAAGAAAGCCCATGAAAAATCGATATATGTTACCAAATGTTTAAGCTATCTAATGCCCAAAGTTAGAAAGCCTGATAATTACACAACCTTTTCTTAACTTGGGGGCATTATTTTATCTTTACTTTTGGCGCAAGAAACCATAACAATTGTTTCATAATGAAAAATAAGGACATACGGATTTTATTGGTGGACGATGAACCGGATATTTTAGAAATTATCGGGTACAACCTTTCGGCGGAAGGTTATCAAGTATTGACCGCTGAAAATGGAGAAAAGGCGGTGAAAATCGCAAAAAAGAAAAAACCTCAACTCATCATTCTGGACGTGATGATGCCCGAAATGGACGGCATTGAAGCTTGTGAAAAAATCCGGAAAATCCCGGAACTCGATAAAACGGTTATCACATTTTTGACCGCTCGTGGGGAAGATTATTCGCAAGTGGCGGGTTTTGAAGCCGGTGCGGACGATTATATTACAAAACCCATTAAACCTAAAGTTTTAGTGAGCAAAGTGAAAGCTTTGTTGCGCCGTTGGGAAACCGATAAACCCGAAGAAAATATTCACCTGGGAAATTTGACCATCGATCGCGAAGCTTATCGGGTTGTTTTGGGAAAGGAAGAAATCACTTTGCCGAGAAAAGAATTTGAACTGCTTTCCTTACTTGTGTCCAAACCCGGGAAAGTATTTACACGGGAAGCCATTTTGAACCAAGTTTGGGGAAACGAAGTAGTCGTCGGTGGCAGAACGATCGATGTACATATTCGTAAATTACGCGAAAAATTGGGCGATGAGAAATTCCAAACTGTAAAAGGAGTGGGGTATAAGTTTACTGTTAACTAGCGATGAGGGATTTGCGATGAGCGAACAGAAACTATAAGAGTTGGGAAAAATGGACTGATATTCAAACCCGAAGACCTATGGCAAAGAAAATTAAACGTTCCTTCAAGTTCGCATTGGTAACGGCAACTTACGTAACCCTGCTTTTATTGGTTGTGTTCGGGACCTATCAATATTTTCAACTGGGGGGATTATCCGTTTTGCCCTTGTTTATTTTTGCTTTTTTTTCGTTTGGGTTTTCTTTTCTGATCGTGCAATTGCGGATCGAACATTTTATTTATAAACGGGTTCGGGAGATTTACGACAATGTTTCGCTTTTGGATTCATCTTCACTTCAGAAAAACCCGGTCACAACTGATATGGCCGCTTTGACTAAAGAAGTCGAAAAATTTGCCGAAGAACGAAAATTGGAAATTGAATTGTTGAAGGTACGCGAAAATTATCGGAAAGAATTTATGGGAAATATTTCCCACGAATTGCGGACTCCTCTTTTTACGGTTCAAGGTTATATTCTCACCTTGCTCGATGGTGCCCTTAAAGACAAAAAAGTAAGGAAGAAATATTTGACCCAGGCTAATAAAGGGGTTGACAGGCTAATTTATATCGTGCAAGATCTAGAAATGATCACCAAACTCGAAACGGGAAATCTGGTCTTGCACAAAACGAATTTTAACATTGTGGAAATAGTGCGTAATGTGTTCGATTTATTGGAAATGAAAGCGGCCAAAAAGAATATTTCCCTTACATTCGATCGGGATTATGAAGAAAGTATAAAAGTGAACGCCGATCAAGAACGAATTCGGCAAGTCACCAGCAATTTGGTCGTAAATTCCATTAAATACGGAAAAAAGGGAGGCACCACCGAGGTGAGCATTGAAGAATTGACACAAAAAAAACTCATCGTCCGGATCACCGATAATGGAGAAGGTATTCAAAAACAAAATATTCCACGCTTGTTCGAACGTTTTTATCGCGTGGATAAAAGCGGATCGCGCAAAGAAGGTGGTTCTGGATTAGGACTTTCCATTGTGAAACATATTTTGGAAGCTCACGGTGAAAAATTATATGTTGAAAGCGATTTTGGCGTAGGAAGCGAATTTTCGTTTACTATTGAAAAAGCCAAAACTGAAAAGATAGTAGAAACTACTCACTAATTCTCTCTTTTTTAAAATCAAATTCTGCCCAAATGGGTATATGATCTGAAATTCTTCTCGCGGAAACCATGTCGGGAAAAGCCGTGTAAAAACGAATAATTCCAGAAGAGGTGCATTCCATTTTTTCAGTGTTATAAAAAATATTATCATATTCCGAAGCGAGGCATTCGCCTTGCACGCACTTCATTTTCATTGTGGTTTTCTGATTCTTTAAAGTCGGTAAATATCCCATTTTTCTTAGGGGAAAAAAGACAGTATGACTTTGTGGAGTATTGAAGTCGCCGAGAAAAACCAAGTTAAGCCCAGGATATAAATTCGGCAGGAATTTGAAATATTTCAGTTCCATTTCAGGCTGTTTCCCCTTAGGGATCGCATGGAAATTAACCAACGTTATTTCGTGATTTTTGTATAGAAAAGTCATAAAATAAGGTTCCCGCTCAATGTTATTCTGAAAATTTTCGTCCAGCCAGCCGCTTTTTCGACTTTTAATCTCGGAAGTTTTCCACAGAAAAGCATAGCGTTCGGAAGAATGAGCAGAACTTTTGGTGGGATTGCTGATACTATAATCCCAATTAGATCCTTTTCGGTTTAGTGCGCTGGCCAGCTTGGCGACGGCTTGAGAACCGCCATTTCCCGCCACAACTTCTTGGATCGCAACGATATCGAAATCCTGTATTGTGTTGGCAATGAAATCTATTTCTTGATCTGATTTTGTTTTGCCGAAATTCTGAAGGTTCCAAGAACTTATTTTTAGCTGGCCAAAAGCAGTTCCACTCCAAATGATAAAGAGGCAGAAAATGAGTATTTTAACTCCGGAAAGTTGCCTAATTATTTGTTTATTGAACTTTGACATGTTGCCTCTTATAGGAATTTAAAAACCCCGTAAACAATGAAGTCACGAGGGTTTTATGTGGCGCCTCCAGGAATCGAACCAGGGACACAAGGATTTTCAGTCCTTTGCTCTACCGACTGAGCTAAAGCGCCATGCAATTAAGCGGTGGCAAATATAGGAGCAATTTTATTAAAGCACAAAATAATTTTAAGAAAAAACCATTTCGTAAGTTTGTGACTTTTATAATCTGCGATGAACTTAGTGATTGACATCGGAAATTCCCGCATTAAGCTGGCCGTGTTCCGTTCTTGGGAAATGATCTATCATGATTTGATCGATCGTGATGATTTTATTTTCACCATAAAAAAACTACAGCACGATTTTCCAGAAATTGAAAATCTATTGGTTTCCGCCGTAGGGAAAATGGAAGAAGGTTGGCAAGAATTTTTGGAGAATAATTTCCGAACAATTAATTTTTCGAACGATCTTCGCTTGCCTTTTAAAAATTTATACGAAACCAAATCTACTTTGGGCGCTGATCGCATTGCGTTGGTCGCCGCGGCTCATCATCATTTCATCGGGAAAAATGTGCTGGTTATCGACGCGGGAACATGTATCACTTATGACTTTTTGAACCAAGATGGGGAATATCTCGGTGGTGCAATTTCCCCAGGAATAAATATGCGATTGAAAGCACTTCATACGTTTACCGAAAAATTACCGTTAATAGTTGCGTCCGGTGATTCGACATTTCTAGGGAAAAGCACGGAAAAAGCTATGAGAAGTGGGGCAGTGCTTGGAACAGCCTTGGAAATCGACGGGTTTATAGCACTTTATAAAAAGAACTTTGAAAATTTAACAGTTATTTTAACGGGAGGAGATCGGCTTTTGTTGTCTAAAACCATAAAAAATAGCATCTTTGCGCCCTCTAATTTCCTGTCGGAAGGCTTGAACGTCATTTTAGAATTTAACAAAACTCGATGATCAAACGGTTTACTTTAGTTACGGCATTGTTCTTAATGGTTTTCATAGCCAGCGCACAGCAAGGTTCGCCTTCCCCATATTCTTTTTTCGGAATAGGTCTTTCCAAACCCACCGGAACCACGGAAAGCCGATCTATGGGCGGTTTGAGCGTTTATTCGGATAGTATTCACCTGAATTTGCAAAACCCAGCAGGTTATGCAGGATTAAAGCTTACAACTTATACCATAGGTGGAAGCCACAAAGCCATCGACCTGGAAAGTTATGCCGGCAAGGAAAAGGCCACTAATTCAAACTTAATGGATTATTTGGCAGTGGGATTTCCAGCCGGAAAATTCGGTTTTGGTTTTGGCATTGCCCCAGCAACTTCAGTTGGGTATGAACTTAAGGAACTGAATGGCGATTTACTGAGCAAATATTCTGGTAGCGGCGGGTTGAACAAAGTTTTCCTTTCAGCAGGTTATCAGTTCAATGAATATTTAAGAATTGGCGCCACCGCAAATTATAAATTCGGTAACATTCAAAATAAAAGTTTGTTTTTTCAAGACCAAATTCAATTCGGGACGCGGGAAATCAATCGTTCCCATTTTAGTGGTTTTGATTTCAAATTCGGGGCGCAATACCAACGAATGATTTCTGACAAGCTGCAAATAATTGGATCGGCAGATTTTAGTCCTTCCGCAAAAATTTCTTCCAAAAACGAACGCCAAATCGCTACCGTAATCCTGCGGAATGGTCAGGAAGAACTGATTTCCGATCTCCGAAGATTAGAACTTCCCGATTCCAAATTAACGCTTCCCACCCATTTTACTTTGGGCGGAGGTCTGGGAAAACCCAATAAATGGTTTGCCGGACTTGAGTTTGGATCGACCTCATCCAGTAATTTTTCCAATAGGTCATTTGACGTTTCGGGCGTAAAATATAAATCGGCATCAACAATGGCTTTAGGTGGGTTTTATGTTCCGAAATATAACGACATCACCAATTATTTTAACCGTATCGTTTACCGCGCCGGATTTCGATATGAAGAAACCGGGCTGAACATCAACAACAAAGACATCAATGAGTTTGGCATATCTTTTGGAGTGGGCTTACCAGCAGGAAGAATGTTGTCCAACTTAAATGTTGGATTTGAGTATGGACAACGAGGAACAACATCTGCCGGTCTGGTGAAAGAAACTTTTTATAATGTATTTATAAGTTTATCCTTGAACGACCTTTGGTTCCAAAAAACAAAGTTTAACTAATAGTTTATAATAATGTCAAATATGAAAACCAAATGCATCTTATTTTTATCGGCCTTAATGGTTGGAAGCGGAATGTTCGCACAAGATTGCAATATTTCTCTTTCATTGTTCGCTGGAAAGGCTCAGATAAAAGATTGGGAAGCGGCGAAGCCTTTGTACTTGGAGCTTATTGAAGACTGTCCTTCAACCAATCTTGCCATTTATCAATACGGAGCAATGATGTACAAGGATTTTTTGGATAGCTGTACGCAAGACGCCAAAACTGAAAATGCAGAAGCTCTTATCGAAAACTACAAAAAGAGATTGCAGTATTTTCCTGAAAACACAAAAAAAGGGGAAACGTTAGCCCTAATCGCCCAGGCAATGTACGATTATGGAATTGGAACTCCTGAAGAACAATATGCTGCCTTTGATAATGCTTGGGACATAGATCCCGAAACGTTTGAAAGCCCAAAAAGTTTGTACGCTTATTTTTCGCTCTTGGTTGATTTACACGATGCCGGAAAAGAAGATTTACAAGAAGTTTTCAGGAAATTTGATGAAGTGATCGCCAAAATTGAAACCTTGGAAAATGCGAAGGCAGAAATTGCAGCTCCATTGATGGAAAAACAAGATGCCCTAGAAGAATTGACTTCTAAGGAGAAAACCACTTTGAGCAATTCAGAGATTTATTTGAACAATTATAACATCATAAAAGAAAGTATCAACGCAAAATTGGGGCAACGCGCCGATTGTGATAACTTGATTCCTTTGTTCGAAAAGCAATTCGACGAAAAGAAAAACGATATCGAATGGTTGCAGTTGGCCAGTGGAAGACTTTACGCCAAAGAATGTACCGATACGCCATTGTTCGTGAGATTGGTGCAGGCGCAACACAAATTGAACCCTTCTGCAAAATCTGCTCTATACCTGGGTAAATTGGCGGAAAAAAATGGAAATTCTTCCAAAGCTTTGAAATATTACGAAGAGTCTGCCCAATTGGAAAAAAACCCTTCCGATAAGGCAAAAGTATATTATGCGATAGCCACAAGCTACAAAAAGAAAGGCAATTATAGCACAGCACGTAATTTTTACCGAAAAGCGCTGCAAATGAAACCATCAATGGGTTCTGCTTATTTGCAAATTGCGAATATGTATGCGCTTAGTGCGAACGATTGTGGAAACACAACCTTTGAAAAACGCGCCGTATACTGGTTGGCAGAAGATTATGCCAAACGTGCCGGTAGGGTCGATCCTTCTTTGCAAAAGCATGCAAATGAGGCCGCAGCCAGTTATAAAGGTTTAGCCCCACAACAATCCGATATTTTCAATGCAGGAAATGCCGGAAAATCCATCCAAATAGGATGCTGGATCGGCGAAAGCGTCCGGGTACCAAATTTGTAAGATGAACCATCTCCATAAATTTTTAAAAAGCATTGTTGCAATGAGTGTTGCAACAATGCTTTTTTCATGTCAAGGAAAATTGAACGAAGTCCGGCAGTGGGAAATCCCTTCTACTGCGCCACAAGCGGTTGGGAAAGACATTGATTTGTTTTATACGGATAGTGGTACGGTCAAGGCTCATCTTAAAAGTCCGCTGATGTATGACTTTTCAAACGAGGGTTTTCCATATAGGGAATTTCCCAACGGACTGAATCTCGAATTTTTTGGTGATTCCCAAGAAAAAAGTACGGTGGTGGCCGATTATGCAATTATGTACGAAACCACCGGTATAGTGGATCTCCGCGGAAATGTGGATGTCGTCATGTCCGACAGCACGGTCCTTCATGCAAAACAGCTATATTGGGACAAAAATAGACAGTGGGTTTTTACGGATTTACCCTATGATGTGAAACTAACAGGCGGCGGATTTAACAAAGGGCAGGGTTTTGATTCCAACCAAAAATTTGATAATTTTAGTTCTCGTTCCAATATTGGAATGCAAGTCGTGGAAAAGAAAGATTCAGAGGTTGAAGAAGAAAAACAATAGACATAGTAAAATCGGATAGTTTGGTATGCGGTGATTTTTGAAACAAATAAAAAATGAACCTATGAAATTTTTGAAATATTTTAAATTTGTATATTTGGCTTTTGCCGCATTTCTTTTGTATGAAACCGTGCCCGCATGGAACGGAGACCGAAGTCAAAGTTATTTGTATCTTGGTCTAGCAGTATTAGCGATTTTTATGTTTTTCTTTAGATTGCACTGGGAGAAAAAGCTGAGGCAACGCAACCAGAAATAATGGAATTTACAATAGGAATAATTATTTGTTCCCTTTTGCTCTCCGCATTCTTTTCGGGGATGGAAATCGCCTATGTTTCCTCCAATAAAATACACATTGAAATAGAAAAAAAGCGAGGAGGTTTTCTCGGTACGGTTTTGTCCAAAATCACCAATAATCCATCTAAATTTATCGCCACTATGTTGGTGGGAAACAATATTGTAGTAGTGGTTTATGGGTTTTTTATGGGCGATTTGCTCATGCGGTGGCTGAGTAGTCTAAGCACTGCCAATAATCCAATAATCCATTATCTAGTGACGGATTTGAGCCTAATTGTGCAAACACTGATTTCAACAATAGTTATTCTTTTAACCGCCGAATTTCTTCCGAAGGTTTTTTTTCAAATCTATGCGAATTCCTTTCTCAAATTTTTTGCCGTTCCGGCCTATATGTTTTATCTGCTTTTTGGCACGGTTTCTTCTTTTGTGATCTGGCTTTCCAATATAATTCTTCGTAAAATTTTCAAAACGGAAGGAGATGAAATGCAACTCGCTTTCAGTAAAGTGGAATTGGGGAATTATATCAATGAACAAATGGAAGAAATCGAAGACGGCGAAATGATCGATTCGGAAATACAAATCTTCCAAAATGCACTGGAATTTTCCGAAGTGAAATCGCGCGAAGTCATGATTCCACGAACGGAAATTGTGGCGGTGGATATTTCGACCCATCCAAAAGAATTGGTGAAAATTCTCACTGAAACCGGACTTTCCAAGATTTTGGTTTACAAAAACACCAATGACGATATTGTGGGATATATTCATTCGTTCGAACTTTTTAAAAAACCGGAAGATTTGAAATCCATATTGATTCCGGTGATTTTTGTGGCCGAAACCATGTTGGTGAAAAACGTGTTGAACATGCTCATAAAAAAGCGGAAAAGTATTGCGGTGGTCATTGATGAATATGGCGGAACCAGTGGAATGATGACCGTGGAAGACATCGTGGAAGAACTTTTTGGCGAAATTGAAGACGAACACGATTCCGTGGTATTAATTGAGCAAAGACTTTCTGAAAACACCTATCTTTTTTCCGGTAGAATGGAAATCGATTACATTAATGAAACCTATAAACTGAATCTTCCGGAAGGTGAAAATTATGAAACACTTGGAGGCCTTATTGTAAGTCACACCGAAGAAATTCCCGAGCAAGGCGGGTTGGTTAAAATCAACAAGTTCAAGCTGAAAGTTGTCGAGGTTTCCAATACCAAAATAGAACTTGTGGAAGTGGAAGTGCTTGAACCTTGAACTCAAAACTTTTACCCAAAGAATGTTTTATAGTTTCGTTAAATAGCTTATTTTCGCACACTATATTTTTAGAATCATAAAATGGCAGTATTAAATAAGATTAGGCAGCGATCCATATTTTTAATCGTGATCATTGCATTGGCACTTTTTTCTTTTGTGCTTTCCGATATTATTCGAAACGGGGGCTTTTCCTCTTCAAAATCGCAAAATATCATCGGCACCGTGAACGGTGAAGATGTGGATCGAAAAGATTTTTCCATGCAAGTGGAATCTGTCCAGGGCAACAGTCAGCGGCAAATGACCACCATGCAAACCGTGAAACAAGTTTGGGACAGCAAAGTGCGCGAGGTCTTATTGGCGCAGCAAATGGAAGAACTTGGTATTGATGTGGGGGAAGCCCAAATCAATCAACTCTTGGAACAACAGCTTGCCAACTATCCTAATTTTGCAGATGAAAATGGATTTTTCAGCTTTGGTGTGCTTCGCGAATATGTGGCCAATTTAAAAGCAAAGTCGCCCGAAGAATATAGTCAATGGGTGACTTATGAAAACAATATTGCCCAAGCCGCAAAAGCTCAAATTTATTTCGATATGATCAAGGCGGGCGTTGGTGCAACCTTGGTGGAAGCAAAACAGGCTTATCAGTTGGAAAATGATAATATTGACATTCAATATGTTCAAATTCCTTATACTTCTGTTGAAGATGTAAAAATCAGCGACGAGGCTGTGGTTTCTTATATGAAAAAGCATCCGAAAACTTATAAATCCGAAGCTTCCCGCGATATTCAGTATGTGTTGTTCGAAGAAAGCCCTTCCGAAGAAGATCAATCAGCGGTTAAAGAAGAGCTGACAGCTTTGTTGGGCGATCGCGAAGAATATAATTCTACCACCAAATCAAACGATACCATCCGAGGTTTTAGAGCTGACCAAAACAATAAAGATTTTGTGAACAGGAATTCCGATATTCCTTTTCAAGACCGGTTTTATTTCAAAGAAAACCTACCCAAAGAAATTGCGGATAAACTTTTCTCTTTGAATGAAGGCGAAGTTTATGGCCCTTATAATTTAAATGGCTCTTGGAACCTTACTAAATTGATAGAAACCAAACAACTGCCAGATTCGGTCAAAGCAAGCCATATTTTGATTTCTTGGGAAGGATTGCGCACCGCAAACGGCATTACCCGTTCCAAAGAAGAAGCAAAAAAATTAGCCGACAGTCTTTTGGTAGAAGTGAAAAAGAGTGATGAAAAATTTGGTGAAATCGCAAAAAATTATTCTGCCGACACTTCGAATAAAGACAAAGGAGGCGAACTCGGTTGGTTCACTTACGGACAAATGGTGCCACCTTTCAACGCTTATGTTTTTTCAAATAAAAAAGGCGATATTGGAATAGTGGAAACAGATTTCGGATTTCATATTGTTTCCATTGAAGAACAAACTGATCAGGGAAAGGCGATTAAAATTGCTACGGTTTCCCGAAAAGTTGAACCCTCGGAAGCCACCATGAACGATTTGTTCACAAAAACCACGAGTTTCCAATTAGAAGCTGGTAAAAAAGGCTTCGACGAAGTCATAAAATCTGATACCTTGTTGAAAGTACGTCCGGTAAAAGGTATAAAGGTTTTGGATGAAAATCTTCCCGGAATTGGGGCCCAGCGAAGAATTGTTCAATGGGCTTTCCAAAATGATGTGAAAGTAGGGAACGTAAAACGTTTTGATGTCGAAGGCGGATATGCCGTTGTGCAG
This sequence comes from Flavobacteriaceae bacterium, assembly GCA_041689995.1. Taxonomy (GTDB): domain Bacteria; phylum Bacteroidota; class Bacteroidia; order Flavobacteriales; family Flavobacteriaceae; genus DASSWG01. The sequence goes on from JBDNFD010000106.1 coordinate 41,186, forward strand.
CTAACAGCAAAAAATCCAGAAGGATTAATGTCCGTTGAAAAAGCTTCCGCTATGGTGAAACCTATTCTTCAAAAAGAGAAAAAGGCAGAAATTATAAAAGGCAAAATTAGCGGAACAGATATTGCTGAGATCGCCCAGAGTAACGGAACGCAAGTTCGATCTGCAACTGGAATCAGCTTAAGCGAACCTATGATAAGCGGTGCAGGAAACGAGCCGGAAGTTATTGGAGCAGCATTCTCGTTAAATGAAGGCCAAACCACACAACCAATTGCTGGTGAAAAAGGGGTTTTCGTGGTGAAATTGACACATCGAACAAAAGCTCCTGAATTGGCTTCCTATTCAGCTATCGCGGCACAAGAAAGTCAAAAACGCTCATCCGCGATCGGGGCAGGAGATGAACCGGTAGTTAAAGCTCTGAAAAAAGCTGCTGATATTGAAGATAATCGAGCTACTTTTTACTAAGATATTTTAAAATTACAAAAAGCCTTTTCATTTAATTTTGAAAAGGCTTTTTGCTTTTTGTTTATTAGGTAAAATTTTCTGCGTTGAGTGAAGTATTTCTTGCAATGCCGGCCCCCGCCCATTTGCGGGGATCTTTTTTGCATCTTGTAGATACTGTGTTTAAAAACAAGTAAATTTGGTTTTTTTCTAAATCGTGGTTCTGAGATACCTACAAGGTTTTAGCAACCTTGCAGGAATAAAATTTATCTAAAAATCATATTACCCTGTTCAATTTATTTGAAATTCGGACTTCCAAGTCCTTGTAATCTATGGTTTGTTTAATGACTTCTAAATTTTGTTCCCCTCGGTTCTCTTTGATGCTTTCGCCCAGAGCTTTCACTTTCTTTTTGATCCAAAAACGTCGCAAATTTAAAATGGTTTCGATCACTTCCCGTGGTTCCAACTCGCTTTTGTCCTTCACATAAATGTCTTTATCTTCCCAGCGGTGCAAAATGTTCCGTTCGCTTTCCATTAAAATCGAAGTAATTTCCGCGGCGTGCTCTTCTGGGATTTGATTGATAAAAGAATCTATTTTTAAAGATTGCTTGGTGCTGAATTCCAACATAATTCTGGAATACAAGTCCCGAAAAACTTGGTTCGCAAATTCAATTTCATCGTCTTGCAAATCCAAGAATATTTTTTCATAAACTGTGATTTCATATTTATCCGGGATTAAAGTCTCCTCTCCTTCTTCGCCTTTTTCATTTATAAAATCCTGAAACTCTTCTTTCACAGAACCATATCGCAACAATAGTCCGATGATAATCCGTTCCAACTCGAATTGTGGGTCGATTTGTGGTTTCGTTTCCACTGTTTTTTTAATTCCTTCAAAGGTTTTGCGAGGTTCGCCCTTCTTGTTTTGAACGGCATCTTTCGCCAAGATTTGTGCCAAAGTGCTGAATAGTACTTCTTCCGAAATATCCATGGTTACCGCACATTCTTTCACATAAATTTCTTGCTGGATTTTGTTTGGGATTTTTGAAATACTTTCCACCATATCGCGGATCACTTCCGCTTTTTTCACCGGGTCGTTTTTGCTTTCCTCCAATAACAAATTGGCTTTATAATAGATGAAATCTTTGGCATTATCGGTCAAAAAGGTTTTTATTTCTTCCTCGGAATGTGCTTTCGCAAAACTATCCGGATCCTCTCCATTTGGAAAAGCACAGATTTTCACATTCATTCCCTGTTCCAAAATCAGATCGATACCGCGCAAGGAAGCCCGCATTCCCGCTGCATCTCCATCGAATAAAATCGTGATATTTTTTGTCAATCGGTTCACTAGTCGAACCTGATCTGAGGTCAAAGCTGTGCCAGAGGAAGAAACCACATTTTCGATCCCGCTTTGGTGCAGCTGGATCACGTCGGTGTAGCCCTCGACCAAATAGCAAATATCTTCTTTTGCAATGCTTTGTTTCGCTTGGAATAAACCGTACAAAACTTTTCCTTTGTGATAAATTTCGCTTTCGGGCGAGTTTAGATATTTAGCGGCCCCGCCTGACGGACGGGCAGGCTTTTTATCATTTGTTAAAATTCGTCCACCAAATCCCAAAACCCTCCCCGACATGGAATGAATGGGAAAAATGACCCGACCTCTGAAACGGTCGAACCCGCCTTGTTGACCGGCAGATTGTTTGTCATCCTTAACGATGGAAAGTCCGGTTTTTTCTAAAAATTCAAGTTTATAGCCTTTTTTTATGGCCTCGGAAGTAAATGCTTCCCAAACATCGGGCGAATAACCCAATTTGAATTGCTCCATACTTTCGTTGGAAAAACCACGTTCCTTGAAATATCCCAGTCCAATGGATTTCCCAATATCGGTTTTGTGAAGTTGGCGTTCAAAAAAGTTTTGAGCAAATTCGTTTACCAAATACATACTTTCGCGCTCGTCTGCTTGTAATTTTTGCTCATCTGTTTGTTCGGTTTCTTCGACTTCAATATTGTATTTCCGAGCCAAATATTTGATTGCTTCCGGATAGGTGAAATGTTCGTGTTCCATGAGAAATGCGACCACATTTCCGCCTTTTCCGCTGGAAAAATCCTTCCAGATTTGTTTCACCGGCGAAACCATAAAACTCGGAGTGCGTTCATCGCTGAACGGACTTAGGCCTTTGAAGTTGCTTCCCGCTTTTTTCAGTTGCACAAAATCGCCGATCACCTCCTCCACGCGGGCGGTTTCAAAAACTTGGTCGATGGTGGTTTTATTGATCATTTTTGCACAAATCCATTTTTGGAATCTGGATTCAAAGATAGAAAAGAATGAGGAGGAATGTAATGTGTTTTTTTCTGTTTCAAGTCCTAAATAAATCAACCCCTTCAGGATAAAAAATTATGAAGAGGTTGCAACAACTAAATATTTCTACCTTTTATTTTGTCAGTTTTGGGCTTAAAAAGCTAACCGAACGCCCAAGGAAACATTGTGTTCCGCAATAGCATTATTGGTAAAAATAGGGTTCAAATCATATTTAATGTACAACGCGTACCAATCGTAACCTACATAAGCGCTCAATCCATATATGAAATTAGTGGTGTTGTAGCCTTTTTTCAATTTAGATTTTTCGTGGTGGCCATTATCCTTGTATTTCAATTTTTGTACGGTGTTCATATTCAGTCCCGCATATCCTCCAACTCCAACCTTAAAGAGATTTTCGGTGGAATGATACGAATTTTTTCGACCTTGTTCAATAGTCGAACCGCCAAATTCAAAATGGATAGGAATAACCAAATTATCGTTCCTAAATTTTGATTTCTTCAAATTAATGGGATATTCAGCTAAATAAGTCTCATCGTCATCTTGCTCAAAATATAGATTTCCCTCTGGTTTCAAGCCATTAAACTGAAAGGAAACACCATATTTTACCCGCATAAAATCCGTAAGAAATGTTGTGAATTCATATCCAACTTCAAAAAACCGGCTGCCACCAATTTTATATGGTGAATCGTTCAACGAACCGCTTTCTGGGATTGCATTGTTCAGTCCGAAAGCAATATATGGGCCTGAAAACGTGCTCTTTGGAATAGAGTCTGTGATTACCTCATTTTCCTTTTTATTGAATAAATTGCTACCGATAAAAACCCGGATATTAGTCTCTTTTCCTTCTTCCCGTTGAAGCAGAGCAATTTGGGAGTCGATAATGTTCAACCGGTCTTCGATGTTCAGGGCTCTTCGTTTCGCGGCTTCTTTTTTCAATTTTTCGGCTTCTTCGCTATCTATTTTCCCGGCGTCAAGGCGTTGGTTGATTGCTTTTACATCTTCGGCTAGTTTTGCTTTTTCATCTTGCACAACCAATTCCTTTTTATCGTTCAACGCGCTTATTTCATCTCCTTTGGAAATAATCGAAATCTGGGCTTGTGCTTGCTGAAAAAACAAGCTCATTAAAAGAAGGCTGATCAGTATAATTGTTGTTTTCATAAGGGTATTGATTTTAGTTAAAAGGATTCCCGCCCTTCTTCTGTGGAAAGGTTTTCAGGTTACAAAAAATGATTTTATTAGTTAAAGATTCTGTTCGTTGATGCCAGTTGTATCAATTTATCGTGAACCGTATTTAGAATTCGATCTTTGGTGGATTGTTCGCTTTTTATTTCCACGGATTCCAATAGCGCTTGAGCGTTAATTTCATTTGTGGGGCGCACCAAGAAGGCTCTGGTTTTTAATTTGCTTTGCGCTTCGTTCAGCAAATTATCAATTTCGGTATCGCTTGTAACCGTTATTTCCGTGGCTGCCAAAAATTCGTTTTCTTGTGATCTTCTGCCATTGATTTCTTTTCCTCTATAAATCGGTTTGGAAATCGGGTTATTTTGTTGTGTGATCGAATTTTTCAGCGCTGACTTGGTGTCGATATTCTTTCGGACTGTTTTTTCAGCTTTTTGTGTTTCTTTTTTCTGAAATGCCACCTCAGAAGATTTGAGCGGCGCGACGATTTCAGTTTCGGGAATCAACAAATCTTTGGAAGGATTCACGGATTTTTCCAGGCCCCGATTTCTAGCGGCTTCTTTCACAACTCCATTTTTATTAACTGCGGATTCTCCCGGATTAAAAATAAGTCCGCCGATGACTATTCCTCCAATGAAGACTGCGGCGATCGCAGACCACCAAAATGAATTTTTGGTTTTGGTCTGTTCTTTATCCATATTTTCAGCCAGTTTTTCCCAACTTGAAGCCGAAGGAGTGATTTTTCGACCTTCCAGTTTTTCTTTCAATTCGTTGTCAAATCCTCTTAGTTCCATTGCTCTTTCTTTTTAGTTTGGCCCCATTTCTCTTTCACTATTTGTCGGGCTTTGGAAAGCTGCGACCTGGAAGAACCTTCCGAAATATTCAGCATTTCCGCAATTTCCGAATGTTTATATCCTTCAACAGCAAACAGGATCAACACCGTTCTATATCCATTGGGAAGTTCGTCGATATACTGTTGCACTTCTTCAATTTCCTCATTTGTGGAATAAATATCGTCTGAAACGGGCGTATTTCTATCAGTAAATTCTTCTGTGAATCCCCTTCTTTTTTGAGAGCGTATAAAATCAATTGCTTCACAAACCACGATTCTTCTCACCCATCCTTCAAAACTTCCTTCATTTCTAAAATTTTTCAGGTTTTTGAACATTTTGAAAAAGGCTTTCAATAGCACATCTTCCGCAAAATGAATATCCTTAATATACATGCGGCAAACGCTCAGCATTTTCGGCGAATACTTTTCATACAATGCTTTCTGAGCAGCGCGATCTTCCATCGATGCTTTTTTGATCAGCCGGATTTCATCAATGTGAAGTTGAATGACTTTCATGGTTTTTTACGTACCTCTATATTATAGACGATTCTTTTTGTAGAAATGTTGCTTTCAAGAAGAAATATTTTTCAGGAATTTATCGCAAATATGAATAGAAAAAATGAAATAACACCTGTAGATTAGTGAAAATTAGAGCTTTGGAATGAATTTTATTACTTAAGAATAGTTTATGGAAAGCACCTCTAACAACCTTACTTCCCCATTAAGGATAAATTCCGCTGTTTCTCCTGCTTTTTTTCCGATTACCGCACGGGCTATGGGCGCGATGAAGGCTATTTTTTGTTGTTTTACATCTGCCTCGTCAACTCCTACAATTTGAAATTTCATGTGGGTTTTGTTCGTTAGGTTTTTTAATTCGATCACTGCACCAAATCTTACCTGATCTTGTGCTTGCTCTTTCGGATCCAGCATGCGCGCGGAAGCAATTCGCTCGTTCAAATTATGCAACTTTCCGTCGATAACTGCTGTAGCTCTTCTGCGCTCAGTTTCGTTTTCTTCGGTAAGATTTTTCAGTTCATTTTCCAAAGTTCCCCTTTCTTCCAACAAGGATTTATATCCAAAAGACGTTACATAATTCGTCACCCCAGCGGGCAAAGCTGCACGTGGCGGGATCATTGGCGCTTCTTCTTGGTCATCTTCTTTTACAAATCCCCTGCTCATATAAAATTGATTTTTTATGAAATAATTTTCCAATGAATGCGTACGATCAATCCGCTTTGGACCTGCGGATTTTGATGAAAATTATGGAATAACTGATTTATTTGGATTTCTTTTTTCTGTACTGTGGAACAGTTTTAGTGCTGTCTTTTGGTTTTATTGAATCTAATTGCTTTGAGCCTTCCGCAGTGCTGTCTGCCGAAATATCCGGCCCGTGTGGAAGCATGCCGACTTCTGTGGAATCCGGATGATTATAATCTCCTAAATGAATTTGTTTTTCTTCTTGATCTCTGCAGCTTACAAGGCCGAAAACGATAACGATGATAATAAAAATAGGTTTCATAATTCCTTTTTTTAGATGCTATTTTCAAATATAATCAATTTGAAAACAACTAATTTGATAGCCGGTTATATTTAAGGAAGCATTATGATTCCAAATGAAACAGATATATTTGTTTCAACCAAATCTTTTAAGATTATGAAAAAATATGTCATTCTTCTTCGTGGGATAAATGTAGGAGGAAATAAGAAAGTGCCTATGAGCGAACTCAAAAAGATGTTTATGCGAATGGGTTTTGAAAATATTCAAACAATATTGAACAGTGGCAATGTGATTTTTGATGCCCGAACGGAAAATGAATTGACTTTAACCCAAAAAATCAGAAATGAAATCGAAAATACCTTTGGATTTGCTGTAAACGTAATGTTGCGTTCCGCCAATGAAATCAAGGAATTATTTCGGTTAGAGCCATTTAAAAATATAGAAGTTGATAAAAACACCCGACTTTACGTGACGTTTTTGTCTGAAGAATCCACAAGCAAATTGAAAATTCCTTACATTTTCCCAAATCATGATTTTAAGATTCTACAAAAAACCAATCGTGAATTATTTTCGGTTTTGAATTTGGACAGTTTTAAATCCGTACAGGCAATGGCTTTTCTGGAAAAGGAATTCGGAAAAGAGATCACCACATGAAATTGGAACACTATTTTGAAAATTGAAAAATTGATCGATAAAAAATGAATATGGAATCATGATTCCGTTGGATAAGCTGATTTATATGGATTAATTTGAAAAAGGAAATTTAGATAGGAGGCTAAAATTTCCTTCAAAAATCAATTGACTTTAGGAAATTCACAAGTCTTTTTCATGTATCTTCTTTGTATTTTTACACCTCAATTTTGAGTTTTGAAACAATTTTTACAGCTTGCTTTTTTATTGGTTTTGCCAGCTATGTCCGCACAAAATATTTTGGTCGATTCACAAGTGTATTCGCCACAAGAATTGGTGGAAAACATTCTGATCAACAGCGGATGTATTGAGAATGTTTCGGTCAACAATTTCATTTCGGGTAATTTTAATGGAACCGAAAAAAGTTTTGGATATTTTGATGGGAACGGAAGCAATTTTCCTTTCGAAAATGGACTGGTAATGAGCACCGGAAAACTTTCCCATGTTCCCGGGCCAAATATTAATTTAAGCGATGACGACGCCCCGAACTGGGGAGGTGACAATGATCTGGAACAAATTTTGGGAATTAGCGGTACGTTAAATGCCACGATTATTGAATTCGATTTTACGCCCAATGCCGATAAAATTAGGTTTCGTTACATTTTTGCTTCTGAAGAATATCAGATCGGTGATCCAAATACCTGCGAATATTCTGATGTTTTTGCATTTTTGATCAAACCAATTGGTGGACAATATGTCAATATTGCGGTGGTTCCGGGCACAGATATTCCCGTAAAAGTTACCACTGTGCACCCCGAAATCCCCGGCGGCTGCGATGCGGAAAATGATGTGTATTTCGGTTCATTCAACGGAAGTTCCGCACCTATAAATTTCAACGGACAAACAATTGCGATGACGGCGGAAAGTGAGGTGATTCCCGGGCAAACTTACCATATCAAACTTGTCATAGCAGACGATAAAAATTACCGCTATGATTCGGCGGTATTTTTGGAAGGCGATAGTTTCAGCATCGGTGCAGATTTAGGAAATGATTTGATTGGGGACAGTGCCCTCTGCGAGGACGAAACATTTTTGTTGCAGGTGAGCGGGACGCAGAATCAACCTTTAAGTTATGTGTGGTTCAAAAATGGAACTGAAATCCTCGGCGAAATCACAGACTCATATTTGGTGGACGCTCCCGGTGTTTATCGCATCGAAGTTGATTATGGAAATGGCTGTGTCGCGGTTGATGAAGTTTTGGTTCAATATGCCGATTTCAGTGGTATTTTTGATCAAATTGTGGCTGGTTGTGATGAAGATGATGATGGTTTCACAAATTTCGATTTAACTGATGTGGAACCAGATATTTTACAAAGTGGAAGCTCTCTCCAAATCGATGGCTATTTTTTGGATGTAAATGCGATGAGTTCAATTTCTAATCCTGAAAATTTCCAGAATACAATTCCAAATCAAATACTTTTCGTGAAAGTCATCGGGTTGGGGAATTGTTTTACGATAATCCCGATTGAACTGGTAGCGACGCAAGCTCCGGTTGTCGATCTACAAAGTAGCGAACAATTTTTCTGTAAAGAAAGTGGTGCCGATTTTTTCACTTTGAATTCTGGTTTGGTCGGAAATGAAAATGCCTATGATTTTCTCTGGAGCACGGGTGAAACATCGCCAAAAATAGAAATCTTCGAACCGGGGGAATATTCCGTGAAAATTACCAAAACAGAAGTGGTGGATGGAAATTCGTTCTCTTGTTCACTTACAAATACGATCCAAGTTTCCATTTCTGAAAAAGCGGAAATCTCAATTGTTATTTTGGGCGAAATTGGGAATAATTCTGTGGAAATAATTGCAGAAGGAGTGGGAGATTATGTTTTTGCTGTGGACGACGGGAATTTTCAAACTGGAAATATTTTTCCTGTAACAGGTGGGAATCACAAGGTTTATGTGAAAGATTTGAACGGATGTGGAACTGTGGCAGAAAAATTTACGATCTTGAACTATCCGAAATTTTTTACCCCGAATGGCGATGGAATCAATGATTATTGGCAATTGAATGGATTGGATTTCCCTGATTCACGGGTAAAACAAATTCACATTTTTGATCGCTACGGAAAGATTTTGAGAACATTAAGTCCTTTTGACCAATGGGACGGAACTTACAACGGAAAATATTTGCCTTCCAATGAATATTGGTTTCGCATCGAATATAGCGACAAAACAAATTTTACAGGACATTTTTCCTTAGTTCGTTAAATCGGAAACAAATGGCGAAATTTGCAGTATGAAATTCAACTTAAAATCCATATACAAACCCACTGGCGATCAACCGCAAGCAATTGATCAACTGGTGAAAGGGATCGAAGCCAAGGAACGTTACCAGACTTTGCTGGGTGTTACCGGTTCGGGAAAAACGTTTACAGTTGCGAACGTGCTGCAGCAAATTCAGCGGCCAACTTTGGTTTTGGCACACAATAAAACCCTTGCCGCACAATTATATTCGGAATTCAAGTCATTTTTTCCCGAAAATGCAGTCGAGTATTTTGTTTCTTATTACGATTATTATCAACCCGAAGCTTTTATTCCCTCTTCCGGAGTTTATATTGAAAAGGATTTATCTATTAATGATGAAATCGAAAAGTTGAGGTTGAGCACCACTTCTTCTTTGCTTTCTGGCCGCCGGGATGTTTTGGTGGTAGCTTCCGTAAGTTGTTTATACGGAATCGGAAATCCGGTGGAATTTCAAAAAAATGTGATTTCTCTGGAAAAAGATCAGGAAATCTCGCGTACTAAATTGTTGCATCGCTTGGTGCAAAGTTTGTATTCCAGAACTGAAATGGAATTCAATCGTGGAAATTTTCGCATAAAAGGGGACACAGTCGATATTTTTCCTGGCTATGCAGATGATGCTTTTCGGGTTCATTTTTTTGGAGATGAAATTGAAGAAATCGAAGCTTTTAATGTGGCCACAAATGAAATCCTTGAAAAATATGATCAGCTGAATATTTATCCGGCCAATATGTTTGTTACTTCACCGGATTCGTTGAACAATGCGATCACGGAAATTAGTCTGGATTTGGGGAAACAAGTGAATTATTTCAAAGAAATCGGAAAACATTTGGAAGCAAAACGCTTGGAAGAACGGACGAATTTCGATTTGGAAATGATCCGCGAGCTCGGATATTGTTCTGGGATCGAAAATTATTCGCGCTATTTGGATGGAAGACTTCCAGGAACGCGGCCTTTTTGTTTGTTGGATTATTTTCCGAAAGATTTTGTAATGATTGTCGATGAAAGCCATGCTACCATTCCACAAGTTGGTGCGATGTACGGCGGTGATCGTTCCCGAAAAGAGAATTTGGTGGACTATGGGTTCCGTTTGCCTGCCGCGATGGATAATCGTCCCTTGAAAGCTGAAGAATTTGAGGCGATGCAAAATCAGGTGATTTATGTCAGTGCGACCCCGGCAGATTATGAACTTCAGAAAACCGACGGCGTATATGTGGAGCAGGTCATTCGTCCTACTGGTTTAATTGATCCGGTTATTGAAGTGAGGCCGAGTTTAAACCAGATTGATGATTTGATTGAGGAGATTCAAATTCGGGTGGAGAAAGATCAGCGGATCTTAGTTACAACATTAACGAAACGAATGGCGGAGGAATTGGCGAAATATCTCGCCCGGATTGAAATACGCTGCCGATATATCCACAGTGATATTGATACTTTGGAACGCGTAGAAATTATGTCAGACTTGCGAAAAGGGGTTTTCGATGTGCTGATTGGCGTGAATTTATTGCGGGAAGGTTTGGATTTACCAGAGGTTTCTTTGGTGGCGATTTTAGATGCCGACAAAGAGGGTTTTTTGCGAAGCCATCGCTCTCTTACGCAAACAATTGGTCGCGCAGCTCGCCATTTGGAAGGAAGGGCGATTTTGTATGCCGACAGAATCACCAAGAGCATGCAAAAGACCATCGATGAAACGGAATATCGGCGGGAGAAACAAATCGAATATAACACGGCAAACAATATTACGCCCACCGCAATAAACAAAACCTTGGAAAATGCGTTGGCTGGCATGAAAGCCGAACCTTATAAATATGTGCGCGCGACTTCTTTGAAAGCTGCTGAGGAAGAAACCACCTATTTTTCGAAACCCCAGTTAGCAGATCGCGTTCGGAAAACACGAAAGGAAATGGAAAAAGCAGCGAAAGATTTAGATTTTATTGCAGCCGCACAATTACGCGATGAAATAAAAATGTTGCAGGAGAAGTTGAAGGAAGTATGAATGGCATTTAGTTGTGCTAAACACTGGATTCCCCTCTTTCCCAGGGCTGATTATTTTATTCCAAACTTTAACATTCAAATTCCATTAAAATGTTTACTTTAGGGATCGGAAAAACAATAAATAAAAAGTGGTTATATGGAATAAAAGTACCTAACCCAACTAAAACCGTTCAAATTATGGCGAGAGCAATGTTTGAATACACTAAAACCGTGCTTACTAAAGTGAGTTTTGACGTAGTGTTATTCTGTAAAGAAGTGAAGAAAGCCATCGCAAGATTGCTTCCACACGAAATTGAGGAACTTAAAATTTTTATTTTGTCTTTGACCAAGCAAAATCCAGATTTAACAGAATGTCTTATCTATTTGAAACCGTAGAACTTAAAAAAAAGGCCATCTAAAAAAAGATGGCTTTTTGCTTTTAGACTTTATTAGATGGTTGTGCGCAATTTAATCAGAAATGGGAAATCAAATATTTGGATCGATACTACAAATTTTAATCTTCATCTTTATCCCCTTTTTGGTTTATTTAATTAAAAAGAAAAGTGCAAAGGGATTTCTGGATTATATCGGACTCAAAAAATCAAACAAAAAAGCCAATTATGTAGCTATTTTGGCTAGTTTGATTTTTTTGGCACCGGTGTTATTATTAACTATTATCAGTGAGCCTTTTAGGGAAATTATGTTTGACCCGAACAGCATTACAGGGAAATTAAGGGCAATGAATGTTGATGTCACTGCCATAATTACTCTTTTGATAATTGCAATTTTCAAAACATCGTTAGCAGAAGAAATTCTATTTAGGGGTTTTATAGCAAAACTCTTAATAAACTCAATTGGTTTTAAAAAGGGTAATTTATTACAGGCTGTAATTTTTGGAATTTCACACGTAGTTTTATTTGTAATAATTACGACAAATATGTTCTTTTTGATTTTAATTTTTCTTTTTCCAACTATCGCAGCCTATATATTTGGATATTTAAATGAAAAAAAGGCTAATGGAAGTATAATCCCAGGTTGGATCGCACACAGCTTAGCCAACACTATAACTTACATTTTTGTTGGATTCATAATATAAAAACTATTTTTTATTAGCCAAAGGACTGATGATTTTTACATTTTGGAAAGCGATAGCTCCTCGTATAACTCCTGAAATTGTAGATTGTAACGCATCGATTAATTGTATTTTCAAACCACTTTTGTGGTAAATTAAACTGACTTCCCGAGCCGGGATCGGCTCTTCGAACATTTTTAGATTTTTCTGATCTTTTTCCCGCAAATCCAACGTGTGCAAATAGGGTAGAAGCGTCATTCCCAATCCTTCGTTCGCCAGTTTCACTAAAGTTTCAAAACTTCCGCTTTCGAGTTGAAAATTCTTATTGGTAGAAGTTCGGGAGGCCTTGCATAAATTAAGCACATTTTCCTTGAAGCAATGGCCGTCTTCCAAAAGCAAGACGTCCTCAATGTCGAGTTCTGAAACCTTCAAGTTTTCTTCTTTTTCCAATCGGTGATTGAACGGCACATAACCCACAAAGGGTTCGTAATATAAAACCCGTTCCTTAATATCTTCGAGTTCCAATGGCGTCGCCGCAATAGCTGCGTCCAAATGACCTTCTTCTAGTTGTTCGATAATGTTTTCAGTGTGTAATTCTTCTATTTTCAGGTTGACTTTCGGATATTTTTTGATAAAGTTTGTCAGGAACATTGGCAATAATGTCGGCATGACGGTTGGTATAATGCCCAATTTGAATTCGCCTCCCACAAATCCTTTTTGTTGATCGACAATATCACGAATTCGGTCGCTCTCATTGACAATATTTCGAGCTTGCTCTACAATTTTTGCCCCGATTTCGGTCAGCTCAATTGGTTTCTTTCCCCTATCGAAGATCTTTACCTTCAATTCTTCCTCCAATTTTTGGATTTGCATGCTCAAAGTAGGCTGTGTCACAAACACTTTTTCAGCAGCTTTTGTGAAGTTTCGATGTTCGGCGACGGCCAAAACATAATGCAACTGGGTAATTGTCATGGATTGAATTTTGACCTCAAAGATACCAAAACCCATCGAAAATATTTATTAAAAATATTTATTACAATGTATGCTCTCTATTGAAAAAGAAAAGCTTGCGCCTTATGTTAACCTTTCCTATAGGATTCCTATTAATTTATAAATAACAAAAACTATTTATTATGAGAAGTAAAACAATTCTTTTTTCAATTTTTTTAATGCTATGTTTTGGTATATGGTCCTGCTCGAAAGATGATTCGTCAGATAAAAATCCTATCGGATCCAACGGCGGCTGTGATACTTTTGTTACGGAATATGAAGGAGTTACCGATGCTGCAGCCATTTTTTCTCAAAATCCGACAACCGAAAACTGCGAGGCCTATAAGGCGGCTTATTTGAATTTCTTTGAAGCATACAGTGACTGTGATTACTGGGTCGACGGCGATTATCAATCGGAAATTGATGCAATAAATGATATGGATTGCTCAGATTTATAACCAATTGTAACAACCAATTACTCCAGTCCCGTGGGCAAAAGAATAGTTTATGGGGTCAGCTTACGGGATTGGATTGGTTTTCCGGAATAAAGATTCAACAAAAAATGTGAACTCACTGTTCCTTATCTCTTTTAAAAACTAATATTGCCAAAATTATAAGCCCTAAACCAAATCCCAAAGGAACAAATAGATTGTCTTTTTGAAATATTTTATCGATAAAAAGGCCTAAAGCCATTAACCCTGCAATCAATAAACCTCCTGTTATCCAAATTTTTTTCATAGTAAAGATTATTATGTACTGGTTTTTAATGTTGCTTCCCGAGATTTTCGGGAAGCAACATTATTTACAAAAATAAGAATTTTAGAAATGGATTTCCATGGAAACCGGTTTGTCCGCAACGGTGAATTTTGCGTCCGACCATAATGGCGGTCCGTATGAACTAGGTGCATCGTTGGAAAGACCATAAGGTTCCGCCGGCATTCCGTTGGGTTCAAAGTCGAAGGTTTCGTTCATGTTTTTATCCTGAAAACAGGAAATAGCATATTCCCCCGCTGGGATATTCTCAAAAACCACCGTTGATGAATGATCTTTGACCGTAGCGGTTTCATGATAATCAGGGGCTTTTTTGATAAAAGTGCCTTCCGTAAAAAGACCGAAGCGAATTTCACCTTGATCGGTAGGAACGTTCGTAACATGAACAGTAATAGTGGCTTGACCCATTGCAAACTCTGATAGGATCAGGGCAAATAAAATGACAAATGTTTTCATGGCTTTGTAGGTTTTTGATTGATAAAATTTGATGGCGTAAAAATACCACCACCGTTTCGCTCCCTAAAATAGCAGTGACCGAATTGTTGAAATTTTGGGATGAACTGTACAAATTTTTCTTTCTTCCATCTTTTTATAAAATTCCGCGTTAGGGATTGTAGTGGAAATCCTTTTATGAGGAACGAATAAAAGATTGGAACGGAAAGCCCGACCCGATAGGGTAACGCCCAAAAAATCTATAATAATCATGAATTATTACTTGAATTCAACTTCGGATAAACGAGCAATAGTCATTATTGGAAAATATTTTTAAAGCAACCGAAAATTCTCACCGAGGCTAAGCATTTTACTTCACTTGATCAATGATTTCCTGCACCGTTTCAGGATTGAGCAAGGTGGAGGTGTCACCAATATTTTCTAAATCGTGGCAAGCAATTTTGCGCAAAATTCGTCGCATTATCTTTCCACTGCGCGTTTTTGGAAGTTCGTTCACGAAATGCACGACATCAAGTTTCGCGATCGGACCGATGAGATCACTAATATTCCGATTGATTTCCGTCTTGATTTCATCCGATCCTTCCAGTCCACTTTGCAGGCTGACGAAGGCACAAAGTGCATTTCCTTTAATGTCATGCGGGAACCCGACCACTGCGCTTTCAACAACTTTTTCATGTTCGTTGATGGCGTTTTCAATGGGGGCAGTGCCCAGGTTATGTCCCGAAACAATCACCACATCGTCCACCCGGCCGGTGATTCGATAATTTCCTGAAGCGTCCCGGTACGAACCATCACCGGAGAAATACATGTTTTTAAAAGCTGAAAAATAGACCTTCTTATATCGCTCGTGATTGTTCCAAATTGTCCGAGCCATAGCGGGCCAAGGAAATTTGAAAGCTAAGACACCTTCCGCTTTCTGATTGTCGAAAGGAATTTCCTTTCCATCTTCCCCTATCAAAGCTGGTTGAACGCCCGGCAAAGGCAATGTTGCAAAAGTTGGGCGAGTGGCGGTAATTCCGGCCAATGCGGAAATCATAATTGCGCCGGTTTCAGTTTGCCACCAGGTATCCACAATGGGGCAATTTCCTTTTCCGATATGATCATTGTACCAATGCCAAGCTTCTTCGTTGATAGGTTCGCCCACGGAACCCAAAACCTTTAAACTCGACAAGTCGTGCTCTTGCACAAAGGAAAGCGGATGACGCTGAAGTGCGCGAATGGCCGTTGGTGCCGTATAAAAATGGGTGATTTTATGTTTTTCGATTATCTCCCAAAATCGCCCAAAATCTGGGGAACTTGGAACACCTTCGAACATGACGCTGGTAGCACCGGCTGCCAACGGGCCGTAAATGATATAGGAATGACCGGTGATCCATCCAATATCGGCGGTACACCAAAAAATATCATTGGGTTCCATTTGAAAAACATTCTGAAAAGTATAGGTTGTCCCAATCATATATCCGGCAGTCGTGTGCACCATTCCCTTGGGCGTTCCTGTGGAACCGGATGTGTATAAAATAAAAAGGGCATCCTCGGCATCCATTGATTCCGCCTTACAGGAAATTTCGGCTTTTTCCAGTTCATCGGACCAGAATTTATCGCGGTTTTCTTTCATATCCACTGGTGCATCTGTGCGCCGAAAGACGATCACATTTTCGATGGAAGATGTTTTTTCCAAGGCGTCGTCGCAGATTGCTTTCAAATTGATTGTTTTGGATCCGCGGTAACCTTGATTTGCAGTAAGCAAGAGTTTGCATTCGGAATCATTGATGCGATCGGCAATAGATCTACTGGAAAAACCCGCAAAAACGATGGAATGAATTGCCCCGATCCGCGCACAGGCCAACATGGCAATTGCCAATTCGGGAATCATAGGCAAATAAATACAAACCCGATCACCTTTTTTAATACCATTGTTTTTTAGAACATTGGAAAATTGACAAACTTTTTCATGTAGTTCTTTATAGGAAATATGTCGTGATTTTCCATTTGGGTCATTTGGTTCCCAGAGAATTGCGGTTTTACTGCCTAATTTTTCGAGATGACGATCGAGACAATTTTCGGTAATGTTTAATTTTCCGCCTTGAAACCATTTAATTTCTGGTTTTTGGAAATCCCATTCCAAGGTTTTTTCCCACTTTTTGTGCCATGAAAATTTTGCCGCTACTTCCTCCCAAAAAGTTTCCGGGTTTTGCACACTCTCCCGATAAGCGGTTTTATAATCTGAAAATGTTTTAAGCTGAAGATCGTCTGGAATATTCATAGAATCACAAATTGAAAATTACAAGCCAAAGTAGGGAATTTTTATGGAAAAAAAAGATAAATATGCGAATTTTTTGTAATTTGAGAAGTTATGAAACCAGCATTTTTCGGCCGTTTGCGTTTGCAATAATGAGAAGATTTGAAGAGAAGGGAATAATTATTTCCTATGGAACCCAACTATTTTTTGAATTTCGACCACCATTTTTTCTGGATAACCTGGCGTTATGGTCACTTTTGCAAGGTTGCCCTGTAAATCAATTTCGATGTGTTGGGTTTGTTTTCTTCCTTCCTGTGTAAAAATATAGGATCCTCGAATCTGGTTGCCTTCTTTTTTGGCGGAAATTTTTCCCCTACGGCTATCTTTCTCAGCTGGGATCCAATCGTAGGTTCCGGTTACGGTGTTTCCATGAATTTCCAGTTGCATTATCAAGGAATCCGATACTTTTTTACCTTGAATTTCAGTGTTGCCAAGCACGCTCAGAAAACACATCTTTTTTGGGGAAATAAGGGCTTCTTCGGTTTTTTCTTTGGAATTTTTAAATTCCCCATTCTTTGCCTTTTCTTGACAAGCGATGGTAAAAATACCAATTACAATGAAAATGATGTTTTTCATTTTATGGGAATTTGACACTAAAACCGAAACTAATAATTAAGCAATTCCGCCTTTTACTTCACTCGGGCCGGATTTACCCATTTGAAATGTGTCACCTCCGCCGGAATACGTATGCGTTGGTTGATTCGGTCCATTCTATCGGGAAGGGCCATGACAAAATCCCTAGCTTTTTCCCCTTCTTCGTTCAGGCCGTTCAAATCGGCAATTTCCCATTTATCGATCAGTTTCCGCATGATGTCCACGTAATCTTTTCCGGTATAAACGCCGATACGTTGAGCGGCATTGGAAAATTCATCAAAAGCAGAACCTAAACTTTCCCCAGATTCCCGAAGAAATTGGGCCGGCATGACGATTTTGTTTTTCATCATATCTTTGAAAGCGATCATCATGCCATTCGGATCGACCGTCAGAATTTCCTTCACGAAAATACTATATGCGTTATAATGTCGCATTTCGTCCCCAGAGATGATTTTACACATTTTTGAAAGTGATTTATTGGAATATTCTTTGGCTATTTTGGCAACACCATTGTGGGAAATATAGGTGGCCAATTCCTGAAAACTGGTATAAACAAAGTTTTTGTATGGATCGCGATCGGTGCCAATATCGAAACCGTCATTGATCAAATGTTGTGTGGTGCGTTCAATCTCTTTCATATTCACGCGGCCCGATAAATAGAGATATTTGTTCAAAGTGTCGCCATGTCTGTTTTCCTCGCCGCTCCATTGGCGCACCCAACGCGACCAACTGTTTCCCGGAACGCCATCGTGTTGGTCAATTCCTTCCACATCCATGAGCCAAGATTCATAGGTTGGGAGTGCTTCTTCAGTAATAGTGTCGCCCACAAGCACCACCCAAAAATCATAAGGAAGTTCCTTAGCGAGTTCCCGAAGTTCCCGTACTTCATCATAAAAAGATTCTGTTTGCGAATTTGGCAAGAAATCGGTTGGTTGCCATATTTCTTCAACAGGAATCAAATAATCACTGATGAATCCATCGACTTTTGGTTCCAACTGCTGCATTACTTCCAAACGTATATTGAACTGCGACATAATGTTTTTTGCTAATTAAGGATATCTTTTTTGATGCTTTCTTCTACTTCCACGACCAGTGCATCTAAATCGTGTTTTTTTACAAATATAGGTTCTTGAACTTTACATACCAATTTTATGCCAATGTTTAAGGGAAAATTACCAAATTTTTGAAGTTTCCAAGAATTGTTGATGCTTATCGGGATAATTACAGCTTCCGGACAAAGCTTGAATAATATTTTCAGGCCGTTTGGTGAAAATCTTTTCGGCTGCCCATCCCTGCTGCGGGTGCCTTCAGGAAAAATGACGGCAGCATTTTTCGTTCGGTTCAAATATTCGGCAAATTTCTTCATTTCCGGTAGTGCTTGACGCGGATTTTTACGATCGATTAAAATGGATCCGCCATGGCGTAAATTATAGGAAATACTGGGAATCCCTTTTCCAAGTTCTTTTTTGCTGACGAATTTTGGGTGTAATTTTCGCAAATACCAGATTATCGGGGAAATATCGTACAAACTCTGATGGTTGGACACGATGATATGTGGTCTGTTTTTTTCGAACTTATATTTGTTGTCAAAAACAATTTCCGTTCCCAAGATATTCAAGCAGCGCAACAAACACCAATTGAAAGCATCGACACTTTTCTTATGTGCCTGGTAGCCGAAACCATTGAAGCAGATCCACTGAATTGGATGGAAAACCAAAATAGTAAGCAGAAAAAAGAAATAGTAAATAACCGAGATTGGATATGCCAAAAGTTTTTTCATAGGGCAATGTTAGCATGCAAAAATAAACTTTCCGAAGTTGTGGGAAAATATTTCTCGCATCAGTTTTTCCGTAAAAAAAACCTAGCAGGTTTCGAACACCTGTTAGATTTGGATCGCTTTTTAAAAACGGTCTTTCAAGCTGAACTAATGAAAATTTATTTTAACAAAACTGATCGTAAGCTTCTTTTAGATTTTCTGCAATCATTTCTGCTGGGCGGCCTTCAATATGGTGGCGCTCCAACATGTTGACTAATTCACCATCTTTGAACAGAGCCATTGCTGGCGAACTCGGAGGAAAAGGAACCATGCGCGCGCGCGCTTTGTCGGTAGCTTCTTTGTCCACTCCCGCAAAAACCGTCACCAAATGAGCTGGTTTTTTTTCGTTCGCAAGCGACATTCTGACGCTTGGTCGCGCATTTGCAGCGGCACAGCCACAAACCGAATTTACCACTAATAAAGTGGTTCCTTCTTGAGCCAATGCCTGATCAACTTCTTTCGCACTATGTAATTCGTGAAACCCTTCGGAAATTAGCTCTTCCTGCATGGGTTTTATTAATTCCAATGGATACATATTTTCTCTTTTTTTTGGATTATTTCTTCAGTTGTCAAAGATACGAAAATTACCGGTTATTTATCCACTTTTTGAGTTCCAAATGGATTGATCCTAATTAGGATAAAAATTTTTATTCTCTCGATTTTTGCGATGGATCCTTATATTTTTTGGCGTCCGATCCTTTATATATTGTTTGGGCAGAAGAAGATTTGCTTACAGAATTTGCAGATTCCTTCGGCTTTTTGTTCCGGGTGCTTTCGTCTGTTTCCAAAGGCTTTTCATTCAATTTATTGTCTTGCATTTTCGGAATATCCAATCCCTCACCTGTGTAATCCACGGGTTTTTTGCGATCTTTGAAATTTCCGTCCATTTTCTCCTCCACACTTTGGTTGTTCAAAACTTCCTTATCAGCTTTGGTAATCTCTGGATTATATTTCATGCCTTTTGGGAAATTTTCCTGGCCGGTTTTGTTTTTTTCGGGTTCGTGCTCTTTCTTCGTCATAGCTTCTTTTTTTGGTGAAATACCAAATTAAAACTAAAAAAATAAATCACCTTATTGTGGACGTTAAATCTTACTTAATGTATTGGATTGCGACTGAAGAAGCACCACAAAGCGTCTTTTTGATTATAAAATAATGTTGATTTTTTGGCGAAAATTTCAAGAAACTTCATGCTATTTCTTTTTTCTGCAGAATTAAACTTGAAATCCCTTGACAAGCCCCTGTTTCAGATCGTATATTTGCGGCTCAAAAAAACAGCTCTATGGGAATGAAACTTTCGCAGTTCAGTTTTGAATTGCCAGAAGGTCTTTTGGCCGAATACCCTTCCGAAGATCGAGACGAAGCACGATTAATGGTGCTCGACCGCAAAACCAAAACCATCGAACATAAGAAATTCAAAGACTTGATCGATTATTTTGAGCCGCACGATGTGATGGTTTTGAACAATACCAAAGTCTTTCCGGCGCGATTATACGGAAATAAAGAAAAAACCGGAGCCCGCATTGAAGTGTTCTTGTTGCGAGAACTGAACGCAGAAACCCGATTATGGGACGTTTTGGTCGATCCGGCACGGAAAATTCGGATTGGCAATAAATTATATTTTGGCGAAGATGAAAGTTTGGTGGCGGAAGTGATAGACAATACCACTTCCCGTGGACGGACACTTCGATTTTTATATGATGGGTCCTATGAAGAATTTCGTAAAAGATTGGCCGAACTCGGCGAAACTCCTTTGCCGAAATATATCAAACGAAAAGTAGAGCCTGAAGATCATGACCGGTATCAAACCATTTATGCAAAAAATGAAGGAGCGGTAGCCGCGCCAACCGCTGGATTGCATTTTTCCAAACATTTGTTGAAACGTATGGAAATCAAAGGAATCGACTTTGCCGAAGTGACTTTGCACGTTGGTTTGGGAACTTTCAACCCGGTGGAAGTCGAAGATTTATCGAAACATAAAATGGATAGCGAAGAAGCGAACATTGATGCAAAAGCCGTAAAAGCGATCAACAAAGCTATCGCGGAAAAGCGAAAAGTGTGTGCCGTGGGAACAACAGTGATGCGCACCTTGGAAAGTGCCGTGAGCTCAAACCATACGCTGAATGAATTCAATGGGTGGACAAATAAATTCATTTTTCCACCTTACGATTTCAGTATCGCTGATTGTATGATCACGAATTTCCACACCCCAAAATCCACTTTATTAATGATGACTTCGGCTTTTGCTGGATATGATTTTATGAAAAAAGCATATTCCGAAGCCATCAAGGAAAAATATAACTTCTATACCTACGGCGACGCGATGTTGATTTTGTAAATCGAATCTATTTTTTGTGCCACGAATCTATTTTTTTGCCACGAATTCACGAATGCTTTTTTAAAATGTATCAATTTTATTCGTGCATTTGTGGCTTGGGTTTTTGTGCCACGAATTCACGAATGCTTTTTTTGGGGTTTCTGAGTTGAATATTTTTATTCGTGCATTCGTGGCTTCTGTTTTTTTAAAATGTACGAATGCTTTTTTTGTCAAATTTTTATAACCGTATAATAATTCCGAGAAAAACATCTTATATTCTTGCATTTGTTGCATAATCACTTAAATATATAAACTTTTATTAGGGTATCATTTATGAAGGTGAAAAAAGACATACGCGCTTTATCAAAAGAAAATCTTCGGGAATTTTTTGTTTCTGAAGGCGACCACGCTTTTCGGGGAAACCAGGTTTATGAATGGCTTTGGAAAAAAGGGGAGCATTCGTTTGAAGGAATGACGAATCTTTCCAAAGAAACGCGGCAGATATTGGAAGATAATTTTGTGATCAACCACATCAAAGTCGATCAGATGCAGCGCAGCACGGACGGAACCATCAAAAATGCGGTGAAACTCCATGACGGCTTCACCGTGGAATCGGTCCTTATTCCCACGTCTTCACGGACTACAGCTTGTGTTTCTTCACAAGTTGGCTGCAGTTTGGACTGTCAGTTTTGTGCCACCGCGAAATTGAAACGCATGCGCAATTTGAACCCTGATGAAATTTACGACCAAGTGGTGGCAATCGATCAGGAAAGTCGCTTGTACAACGGAATGCCACTTTCGAATATTGTTTTCATGGGAATGGGTGAACCTTTGATGAACTACAACAATGTGTTGAAATCCATTGAAAAAATCACTTCCCCCGAAGGTTTGGGAATGTCGCCGAAGCGTATCACGATTTCCACTTCCGGCGTGCCAAAAATGATCAAAAAATTGGCAGATGACGAAGTGAAATTCAACTTGGCGGTGTCGCTTCATTCAGCAATCGATGAAATCAGGACTTCCATAATGCCGTTCAATGAAACTTTTCCGTTGGTCGATTTGAAAGAAGCTCTGATTTATTGGTATGAAAAAACCGGCAAAAAAGTCACCTACGAATACTTGATTTGGAAAGGCGTAAACGACACACAAAAAGACATCGATGCCTTGGTGACCTTTTGCAAAGCAATTCCGTGCAAAGTGAATATTATCGAATATAATCCTATCGGCGATGATAAATTCCAGCAAGCAGATTCTTCTGTGACCGAAGCCTACGAGAAAACCTTGGAGAAAAACCATATTACCGTCACGGTCCGCCGTTCCCGCGGAAAAGATATCGATGCGGCTTGTGGGCAGTTAGCGAATAAGAGTTCAGAGTGGTGAGTGGTGAGTGAGGAGTTATGAGTGAGGAGTTATGAGTTATGAGTGGTGAGTGGTGAGTGGTGAGTGGTGAGTGGTGAGTGGTGAGTGGTGAGTGGTGAGTGGTGAGTGGTGAGTGAGGAGTGATGAGTGATGAGTTATGAGTTATGAGTTGTGAATGCAGCCTAAAGCCTATAGCTTACAGCCTACAGCCTAAAGCCTATAGCTTACAGCCTAAAGCCTAAAGCTTACAGCCTACAGCCTAAAGCTTACGGCCCTACAGCCTCACAAAAAAAACGCTCCGAATTTCTTCGAAGCGTTTGTTATGGTGTTTGTCACAGACTTACTAAATAACCGACTACTTAATAACCCAATAACCAATTTACCTTTTCACGATTTTAAAAGTCGTTACTTTTCCTTGTACTTTCACATTTGCTAAATAAACACCTGTGTTCAAGGAACCCAAATTGATCATTTCCTCGTTGGAGGAAAGTTTTTCAGAAATCACTTTCTGACCTAAAATATTGTAAAGATCAATTTGTGAAAGAGCTTCGTTAGCTGATAAGTTCAACATATTGGTTGATTTGTTGAAGAAATGATCAAATCCTGCAATTTGGGTTTCAGCAATTCCTAAAGTTCCTTGGACAGAAAAATCATCGATTTGCAATGCAAATTGATCTTGTCCTACATAATTGATCGCAATATAAATATCTTGTCCTGCATACGCATCAAGATCGTATGCAAATATATGCCATTCGGGTGCCGGAGCAGAAAGTTCATTTGTAGCAATGGCTGTAAAACTCGCTGGATCTGTATCTGTAGTTGAAACGGATACATTGAAAAAATCATCTGAATAAGCGGCATCTCCAGATTTTGCCCAAAAAGTAAGTGAATTTCCTCCGGTTCCCAAAGTTATTTGAGGAGAAATCATCAAATCATTGTTATAATTTCCTCCAGCCGGAACAGCAGCAAAAGAAGTCATTGATTTTACCCCACTATGTGCTACCCAATTTGAGCCATCAGTAGTATCATCATCAGGATCCAATGGAGGTGCGGTCATTGCCGCATTAAAAACAATGAACGCTCCTGTGTAGCCAGAATTTGTAAAGGTTATTCCATTAAAACCATAAGTTGGGAGACCGTCAACATCTACAAAAGTCCAATCGCCTGCATCATCTACATTAAAATCTGTGTAGGATTCAAAGTCATCCTCAAAAATAGTAGTCTGCGCACTCAATGCGAATACGCCCAAAAAGGCAAATGCCAATAAAGTAAATTTTTTCATGATTTTCAATTTTTAAATTATTTTCGTAAAACTAAAAAAAATATTACAAAAGGAACCCTATTTAACAAGAATTTAAAATCCGGGTTTTGACTATCTTTGTCCCACTTTGAAACCAATCGCCAAAATAAAACAGCCCATCGACTATGAAATGGAACTTTTCGAGAAAAAGTTCTCCTTGTCCATGGCTTCGAAAGTCGCGCTACTGAACCGCATCACGCATTATGTGGTGAACCGAAAAGGGAAACAAATGCGGCCCATGTTCGTATTTTTGACGGCTAAAATGGTTTCCAGCGGTGAGGTGAACGACCGCACGTATCGCGGCGCATCGGTTATAGAACTTATCCACACCGCCACGTTGGTGCACGACGACGTGGTTGATGATAGCAATAGAAGACGCGGGTTTTTCTCGGTCAATGCGTTGTGGAAAAACAAAATTGCCGTCTTGGTCGGTGATTATTTATTGTCGAAAGGATTATTGCTTTCCATCGATAATGGAGACTTCGATTTGCTGCGGATTATCTCCGTTGCCGTGCGCGAAATGAGCGAAGGGGAATTGTTGCAAATTGAAAAAGCCAGAAAACTGGACATCACCGAAGAGGTTTATTACGAAATTATCCGCCAGAAAACCGCCACATTGATTGCCGCATGTTGCAGTTTGGGTGCAGCTTCGGTAAAACCAGATTCGGAGCATGTCGAAACAATGCGGAAATTTGGTGAACTGATAGGAATGGCGTTCCAAATAAAAGATGATCTCTTCGATTATGGCAACGAGCACATCGGAAAGCCCACGGGAATTGACATTAAAGAACGAAAAATGACCTTGCCCTTGATTTATACGATCAACAAGGTTTCCGAAAAAGATCGTCGCTGGCTGATTAATTCAGTGAAAAACCACAATAAAGACAAGAAAAGGGTCAAAGAAGTAGTGGAATTTGTCAAAGAAAGCGGCGGATTGGATTATGCGGTTTCCAAAATGAAGGAGTTTCAGCAGCAAGCCTTTAAGCTGTTGGAACCATATCCGGAATCACCTTATAAAGAATCGCTTTTCGTGATGATGAATTATGTGATCGATCGGAAGAAATAATCTCCTGCAAGGTTTTTTTTTAACCTTGTAGGTATTAAAAATTCAATTTTAAACGGTATAAAAAGATCAAATCTTCACAATTCTTGAGGCCTTAATGGTTTTCAAAGATGTAGAATGAACTGATAAAATCAT
>JBDNFD010000107.1:0-17429 GCA_041689995.1 Flavobacteriaceae bacterium
AGTATTTTCAAAAAAATCTCGAGTTTTATTAGAACCAATACAAGAGGGGGCTTACTTTTATGTTTTCAAAATATCACAACGCTTTTATTGACTTTCAAGCCCATAATTCCGTACTTTCGATTTTTATCGGACAACAATAATAAATTATAATGAAAAATCTATTTTATTCAGTGATCATCCTCGGAATATTCGCTTCTTGTAACGAGGGAAAAGACACTCAGGAACGAAGCATTTCGGAAAATACAGCCCCTAAAACAGAGATGAAACCTGAATTGCCCGAAATGTCCATTTACAATTTACCTTCCACTTGGACCACTCAAGACAATGAAGAAATTCAACTGAAAGAATTGCGCGGGAAAGTATTGGTGATGGTAATGATTTACACTTCCTGCAAAACAGCTTGCCCCCGTTTAATTGCCGATATGCTGAACATTGAGAGCAAAATTGAAAAGAAAAACCTGAAAAATATGCAATTTGTGATCGTGAGCATCGATCCGGAAACAGACACACCCGAACGTTTGAAAGAATTTTCAAAACTTTATGGAATGGAAAGTGACCACTGGGTCTTCCTAAGAGGAACTCCTGAAGAAACCCGCGAATTTGCGACGGTTTTATCAATGAACTACAAACGGATCTCACCCATGGATTTTGCTCATTCCAACATCATCAGTGTTTTTGACGAAAATGGGGTTTTGGTTCAGCAAAGAGAAGGATTGGGAGTGGATTATGACCAGTTGATTGGTGCAATAAATCAAGAGCTTACCAATTAAAATCTTATTCGGAACTTTTCAGCTATTCAATTTTTACCGATTTAAAAAATCGGAATATTTCAAAAATAAGCACCTTCATATCCTGAAGGTGCTTATTTTTTTAAAAGTTTTTCCATGAAAACACCCGTTGTAAAAGGATTTTCTATTCGATTCCAATGAATTAAATTTTTTTTACATTTTAATTAAAATCACAATATTATCGTATTTTTGAGTGAATCAAAATAAATATATTTTCATGAAAAAATTATACGTAATCTTCGCTTTTCTAACTGCAATTTCTTCTTATGGTCAATGGACGGAACAAACCGACGTGAACACACTCGTGGCAGACTCACGGGGAGAATATCTCGAAGCGCTTGGAACTTCAGATGGAATGACTTATGTGGTTTTTTGGGCCATGGTGGAAGCACCAACGAATTATGAATTAAGGGTCCAACTGCTCGGCATCGATGGTACGAAACTTTTTGGGGAGAATGGCATGTTGCTCAGCAATAATCTCCCAATGAGCACCTACACAGTCAC
Source organism: Flavobacteriaceae bacterium (assembly GCA_041689995.1). GTDB lineage: Bacteria > Bacteroidota > Bacteroidia > Flavobacteriales > Flavobacteriaceae > DASSWG01. The sequence continues at coordinate 1,293 of JBDNFD010000107.1, forward strand.
GTCTACCGTGAACATCGATTCGGACGACAACCTGTATGTTGGCGCCACGGGAACTGATGGCGGAAACCCAGCTTTTGCTTTTAAGATAGATACAGATGGAAATAAACTTTGGGGCGAAAACGGCATCAATGTCGGATCGGGAAATATTGTGACCATTCTTCCTTTATCTTCGGGAGAAGCCATCGTTTCTTGGTTCGGCGTCCCACAAGTGTTGATGCAAAAATATGATGCCGCCGGAACAGCGGTCTGGGATGCTCCCAAACCGGTAGAAAATGGATCAAGTGCCACAGCCCCCGCTAATTTATATGAACTTCCCGATGGAAGTTTTGTAATGGTTTTTCACAGCATTCTTTCGGCAATTTATTCGAACTTGTACGCACAGCGCTTCGACACGAACGGCGATCCACTATGGACTTCACCTGTGCAACTTTCGGACAAAACAACCACCTTCAACTCATTTTATAGCAGCACGCAAGATGACGACGTAATTTATTACGGATATATGGCTTCTTCCGGAACCCGTTTCGATTCTTTTTTACAACGTTTGGATGCCGATGGAATCCTGCCTTGGGGAATTAACGGAATGGATTTCGATACAAACCAAACCAATTATGAAATGTACACTGAAATTGCTTTTGAACCCGGTTCACAATATGTTTGGTCTATTTGTTCCTACACCGATACAAGCCAAGGGAATCATGGCGAATATATTCAGAAATTCGATAAAGACACCGGTGAGCGACAATTTACCGATACTGCCAAAGAAATTTATGCCATTGGCAGCGAAAACGTGCATAGCGGAAAGCTGCAACTCCTCAACGACGAACCCATGTTTTTATTGAAAAGCGGGATGGATAACGGTGCATCGCCAGTAACTTTGCACGCTGTGAAACTCGACGCCCAAGGAGATTTTGCCTGGACAGACGAAATGCTACCCGTGGCCACTTTTTCAGCCAGCAAAAGTAGGGTTCACTTCACAAAACCCGTAAACGGTCAAAGTGTTGCAGTTTTTGTGGAAGAAAAAGCGAACGATACGGAACCTAAAATATATGCCCAAAATATAATGGATCCCAACTTCTCAACCACTGGTTTTACCGAAGAAAACGGCACAATCACTTATTCCAACCCAGTTCAAAATTTCTTGGTAATAAACAGTACGAAAAAAGCAAAATCCATTAAGATATTCGATATAACCGGCAGGGAAGTTTATACAGAAAATACTTTCTCATCGCAATCGATCGAAATAAATTCAAGCGCATGGAATTCCGGTATTTATTTAGTGAATTTCATCACTGAAAATGGAAACACAAATAGTTTCAAAATTATCAAGCGATAATTTGATTCAAAAAAAAGCAACGACTCATCTATAAACAAGTAAAAACACCTATCGAAAAGAGCATATTTCTTTTCGGTAGGTGTTTATTTCTCAGGAGGATATTCGGCTAAAATCTCGGAAACAATCTCACGAATGCGCTCTACCTTATTTTCCATACCCATTGATAACGCGCCGGTGCCCATTCCTTGCCAAACCAGTTGCATTGTGGCCGCATCGATTAAGTCAATATAAAGCGTGCCTTCGGTGGTACGTGAAACAGATGTGTTTCCCCAATAGTAAGGCCGCCATCCCCATCCGTAACCATAAGAATACGGATTTTGGTAGATATTTACGTTTTCGGTGGTTTTGGTTACAATGCTCACCAACAATTTCGGATTTTCAGATTTGTTCATCCCCTTTGCTTCCAACTCGGTTTCAATTGCTCGCAAAATTCTTTTCTTATCCAAATCCGAAGCTTCCGCTTTATCAATTCCCGGTTTGTAAAATGCAAAGGTGTTGTAGTCATTAAAATTCGCTTCCCGGTCATAATCGGTCGCAACCTTCACAGAGTCGCAAGAAGCCAATACAAACAGGAACGTAAGAAGCACGGTTATTTTCAATATTATTTTCATAGCTTTTTATTTTTTGGGCGTTCGAGCGGGCTTTCCACTTTTATTCCTCGCCAACCCGATTTCGCTCCGTTCAATGCCAAAAACGATCTTCCGGGTTGGCTGTGGGGTAACCACTGCAATCCCTAACGCAAATTAGTTATCCAATAAAGAATCATCAACAAAATTGGGAATAGTGACTTTCAAATTAGGCTCGCTTTCCATAGCTCTTTTAATAGCAAAAACAGCACCTTCATTTCGGGCCCAAGAACGTCTGGAAATCCCATTGTTCACATCCCAGAAAAGCATTGACTTTAAACGCTTTGCCGCCTCTTTCGAACCATCAAGAACCATACCAAATCCGCCATTAATAACTTCCCCCCAGCCCACACCACCACCATTGTGGATGCTCACCCAAGTGGCTCCCCGAAAGCTGTCGCCAATCACATTTTGTATCGCCATGTCGGCGGTAAAACTACTGCCGTCGTAAATATTGGAAGTTTCGCGAAAAGGGGAATCCGTCCCGGAGACATCATGGTGATCACGGCCCAAAACCACGGGGCCAATTTTGCCTTCAGCGATTGCATTGTTGAACGCTTCCGCAATTCTTGTGCGGCCTTCGGCATCGGCATACAAAATTCGTGCTTGTGAGCCAACAACCAATTTGTTTTCTTGGGCTCCTTTGATCCACGTAATATTATCCTGTAGTTGTTGTTGGATTTCTTCCGGCGCACTTAATTTCAATTCTTCCAAAACCTTTTTCGCAATTTTATCGGTTTTCTGCAAATCTTCCGGTTTCCCTGAGGTACAAACCCAACGGAAAGGACCAAATCCGAAATCAAAACACATTGGCCCCATAATATCCTGAACGTAAGAAGGATATTTGAAATGCTTGCCATCTTCCGCAAAAATATCGGCCTCCGCGCGGGAAGCTTCCAATAGAAATGCATTGCCATAATCGAAAAAATAGGTTCCTTTTTCAGTGTGTTTATTAATGGCTTCGACTTGTCTACGAAGACTTTTCCGCACCTCTTCCTTGAATTTTTCCGGGTTTTCCACCATCATCTGATTGGATTCTTCATACGAAAATCCCACCGGATAATATCCGCCAGCCCACGGATTGTGCAGGGATGTTTGATCACTTCCCAAATCAATATGGATATTTTTCTTGTCGAAATATTCCCACACCGCCACAGCATTTCCTGAAAAAGCAATTGAAACCGTTTCTTTATTGGTTTGGGCCTTTTTCACCCGTTCAGAAAGTGCTTCCAAATCTGAAATCATCTCATCGACCCAACCTTGCGAATGCCGGGTTTCGATGGCTTTGGGATTTACTTCGGCACAAACCGTGATGCAACCGGCAATGTTTCCCGCTTTGGGCTGCGCACCGCTCATTCCTCCTAATCCCGAAGTTACAAAGAGTCCGCCCTGTGGGGGTTTTTTAATTTTCCGAAAAGCATTCAAAACGGTGATTGTAGTGCCGTGCACAATTCCTTGCGGACCAATGTACATATAGCTTCCGGCAGTCATTTGTCCATACTGGGTCACTCCCAGTGCGTTGTATTTTTCCCAATCATCGGGTTTGGAATAGTTCGGGACCATCATTCCGTTAGTGACCACCACTCTCGGGGCTTCCGGATGCGACGGATATAAACCCATCGGGTGGCCGCTGTACATTGTTAGCGTTTGCTCATCGGTCATTTCGGCCAAATATTGCATCGTCAAAAGATATTGGGCCCAATTTTGAAAGACGGCGCCATTTCCCCCGTAAGTTATCAATTCGTGCGGATGTTGTGCAACCACGGGATCGAGATTATTCTGGATCATCAGCATAATGGCTTTTGCTTGTTCGCTTTTTCCCGGATATTCAGAAATAGGTCGTGCATACATTCTATATTCGGGTCGAAAACGATACATATAAATCCGGCCATATTTTTCCAATTCATCCCGAAATTCCGGTAATAAAATAGTGTGATGTTTCGGCTCAAAATACCTCAACGCATTTCGCAAAGCTAATTTCTTCTCCTCTTCTGAAAGGATTTCTTTGCGTTTTGGCGCATGATTGATTGTTGGATCGTATGTTTTTTTTTCGGGAAGTTCTTGTGGGATTCCCTGAAGAAGTTGTTCTTTAAAAGTCATGATTTTTCACTATTCAATTTAAAAATATCTGATGTTAAACCCATTTTTAATCCAGATTTTTATCAAAACCATACGGACAATGTCGGCAACCACTTTTACAGCAATATCCTCGTTTTAAAAGATATTGCTCCGTGAAGCAACGATAGCCTTCCGGAGTGAGGTAAAAATCGCCTTCTTCAATGGGCGTTCGTTTATTTGGGAAATGCATAAGCGGACAAGAATTTGCTCATTGCGTTCAACTTGGTTTTTCAACAGTCAAATATACTGTTTAAAGCCTCAATATACAAAGTGTTGTGAATAGTTTATATTTGAGGTTTGTCAAAAAATATATCCATTTTGATCCAATCCGCTATTTCGATATCCCAATTTATTTTTAAAGATAAAAGATATGGTGTTTCCCTTCACCTCAAACGCGAAGATTTGCTGCACCCCAATATTTCTGGGAATAAATTTAGGAAGTTGAAATACAATTTAATGGAAGCAAAAAGACAAGAAAAAACAAAACTGTTGACTTTTGGCGGAGCGTTTTCAAATCACCTTGCAGCCACAGCCGCTGCCGGAAAAGAATTCGATTTCGCAACAATTGGAATTGTTCGGGGCGAAGAACTGGGCGAAAATTTAGATAAAACTTTGTCTGGAAATCCCACCTTGGAATTTGCAATTTCCTGTGGAATGAAACTTCATTTTATAAGCCGGGAAGCATATCGTGAGAAAAATTCTGAAAAAATTCTAAATGAACTGAAACATAAATTTGGTGATTTTTACTTGATTCCCGAAGGAGGCACCAATCCATTGGCCATTAAAGGCTGTGAAGAAATCCTTTCCGAAGAGGACAAGCTTTTTGATTATATATGTTGTCCAGTAGGAACGGGGGGTACAATGGCCGGGTTGATAAAAAGTTCGCTGCCCCATCAAAAGGTTTTAGGGTTCTCGGTTTTAAAGGGCAATTTTTTATCTTTGGAAATAAAAAAAATCGTTAAAAAAAATAATTGGGAGATTATAACAAATTGCCATTTTGGAGGTTATGGAAAGGTGACAGATGAATTGGTGGAATTTATAAACGGTTTCCGCAAGGAAAATGGCATTCTTTTAGATCCAATTTATACGGGGAAAATGATGTTCGGAATTTTCGCTTTGCTGAAAGCAGGTTTTTTTAAGGAAAATACCCGTATTTTAGCCGTTCATACAGGAGGAATTCAAGGTATTGCGGGAATTAACCGATTATTGGACAAAAAAGGATCGCCAAAAATCAATATTTAAATATGAAGGCTACGAGAATTATTCTTTGTTTTTTGCTAATGGGGTTTCTATTTTCTTGCGGAAGTAAGAAAAAGGTCGCCAAAAGATCGAACAATTCTTCAAAAACAACTCAAACGCAAAAGGTTTATACTTCAGAAAAAGATTATCCAAAAGATATTGTGGAAGCAAAAGAGGAACCATCAGCTCCAGAGAAAACGTACAAAAGTCAAACCGAAATCTATATTTATACCTACGCGCCCATTGCAAAAAACGAAATGGAATTATACGGAATTCCTGCCAGCATCAAATTAGCCCAGGGCATTCTGGAATCGGGATCGGGATATGGAAAATTAACCTTAAAATCAAATAATCATTTTGGAATAAAATGCAACGGTTGGGAAGGCGCAAAAGTTTATCATGATGACGATCGCGCGCAAGAATGTTTCCGAAAATATAAAGATCCAAAATATTCGTTTCGAGATCATTCTTTATTTTTGTCAGAGCGTTTGCGATATGCTTCCCTTTTCAGCCTGAAAAAAAATGATTACAGAGGCTGGGCAAAGGGATTGAGAAAAGCTGGCTATGCCACAGATCCTAGATATCCCGACAAATTGATAGCGCTAATTGAACGTTATCACCTCAACCGTTTTGACGAAGAAGTTCTTGGCTCATCCAATTGGAACGGAAACTCAACCGGAACTGCGCAAGTCGATTATTCTCATGGAACTTACACGGTGAAAGACGGTGATACTTTATGGAGTATTGCCCAACGTTACAGTTTGACCGTGGAACAACTGAAAGACCTAAATAATTTACGCACAAATGTGATCGAAATCGGTCAGAAACTTCATGTGAAAATCCGATGAACCTCCCTTTGTCTTCGGTATTTTCCCCAAAGGGAACTATAAAAATTAAACGTTGTTTTTGAATCCATTTCCTATACGGCAAATTTTTAAATTTTGAATTTTGAACCTTGAATTTTGAATTATAATAGAAGCAGCGCTTTGTTCACCGAAGCTAAAAAATATATTCCCGGCGGCGTAAATTCGCCCGTTCGCGCATTCAACGCAGTGGGTGGAACGCCTGTTTTCATCAAAAAAGCAAAAGGCGCTTACCTTTTCGATGAAGACGGAAATAGATATATCGATTTTATCGCATCCTGGGGACCAATGATTTTGGGACATGCGCATCCACCCGTTATCGAGGCAGTGATCGAAAAGACAAAGTCGGGCACTTCCTTTGGCGCACCGACAGAAATTGAAACCGAGCTGGCAAAACTTGCTGTTTCCATGGTGCCCAATATTGAAAAAATCCGTTTCGTAAACAGTGGTACGGAAGCTTGTATGAGCGCGGTCAGATTAGCACGGGGATTTACGGGAAAAGATAAAATCATCAAATTCGCAGGTTGCTATCACGGTCACAGTGATTCCTTTTTAATCCAAGCTGGAAGTGGCGCCGTTACTTTCGGATCGCCCAATAGTCCGGGTGTTACCAAAGGAACTGCAAAAGATACCTTGCTGGCGCAATACAATAATTTGGACTCCGTCAGAAAATTGATCGAAGCAAATAAAGACGAAATTGCTTGTATTATTTTGGAACCGGTTCCGGGAAATATGGGATGCATTGTTCCTGAAAAAGGCTTTCTGGAAGAATTGCGAAAACTATGCGACGCACATAAAATTTTATTGGTTTTCGATGAAGTTATGTCCGGATTTCGATTGGCAAAAGGGGGCGCACAGGAATATTTCGGCATAAAAGCCGATTTGGTCGCTTTCGGAAAAATAATTGGTGGAGGTCTGCCAGTCGGAGCTTTTGCGGGAAAGAACGAAATAATGGATTTCCTTGCCCCAACAGGCCCGGTTTATCAGGCCGGAACATTAAGTGGAAATCCGTTGGCAATGGCTGCGGGATTAGCAATGTTAAAAGAATTACAGGAAAAACCGGAGATTTATTCCAGTTTGGCCCAAAAAACCGAATATTTGCACCGTGGAATTGAAAAAGAATTGAGCGATCACAAGGTGAAACACACCATTAATCGCATTGGTTCAATGATTTCGGTTCATTTCACAGAAATTCCCGTCACCAATTTCGAATCGGCTACCACAGGAAACAACGATACTTTTAAAAAATATTTTCATGGAATGTTGGAGGAAGGGATTTATCTTCCCCCAAGCGCCTTTGAAAGTTATTTTTTGAACGACGGGCTGACATATGAAGATTTAGATAAAACCATTTCAGCAATGAAAAAAGTTGCGAAAAAATTGGGATAAATTGAAAAACTGACCAATGAAAAACTGAATATTCCTATAAAAAATGAACCGAACAATCGATATTAAAAATGAAAGAGAAGATTTAAACGAATGGATATTAAAAAGTATTGAGCTTTTTGAAAGTACGTGCTATTTAGACAATCTTTTGAAAGTTTATCCTCTGAATCAGCAATTCCAATACATTTAGAACCGCGATTGAAAAGGAAGATTATTTCTACACATCAAGGAAGAAAAACCAATGAGTTAATAAAAATTCTCCAAGGGGAAACCAAATTTCCCTATGATGAACCTTTGGCTTATTTGATAAAGGAAGTTCAAAATTGTTTGGAAAGTAGCCCGAAACAAATACATCGAATTGCAAATACGCTTTATGCAATGACCGCCGATGAATTGGTTGTGCATCTTGAATCTGCACCAAAGCTAAATACGCAGATGGGACCAATGTTCACCACTTGGTTACGGAACAATTTTGAATTGCTCAATATTGAAGATTTCGAAGAATCTACAGATGGCATTTTTATATTGAGTTCATCCGAAGAAGAAGGAAAAAATTTTATCAATGGTGTTTTAAACCAAAATTTAAGAAAGCGGCCAGATTTAGTTGCCAAGGTGAACCAACCCTATATAATTGGAGAAGCCAAATGGATTGGACGCTCTGGGGGAAATCAAAACAATCAGGTCAGGGATGTTTTGGATTTTTGTCGCGACCAGCGTGGTGAAGTTATTAGAGTTGGAATAATTGACGGCTTTCCGTGGGCAACCCACAAAACGAATAATTGAATTATCAACGATAAAGTAAACGTCTTGGTGCAAGAATTTCCGTATGATATCTTAAGTGCTTTGCTTTTGGAAAATTACTTGGATTCATTCTTGCACAATAACTAACCTCTGGAAATATATTCAAAAAAATTGCAATTAATTCCCTGCTCCCTAAAAATCCGACGAACAACTTGAAGCGAGTGGGTCGAATTATCAATCCCGATCCAATTTCTATCCAACTTGTACGCTGTTTTCAAGGTACTTCCCGAACCACAAAAGCAATCGAGAACAATGGAATTTTCATTCGACGAATTTGAAATTATCCTTTCCAACATATTTTCGTTTTTTTGCGTGGGATAATTGACATAAGACAAGCCTTTATCCTTAAATTCCCAAACATCCTGAATTTTAAATCCTTTGTGCTCATCAGCCCAAACTATTTTTCGTGGATTACCATTACTTGACCACTCGATCATTCCATTTCTATCCAATTCGGAAAGCGCTTCCCGGCTATATCTCCAATGCCTTCCTTTTGGTGGCAATAATCCGTTCCATTCCAACCCAGTGTCGCCATCAACGGTTTTTCCGGGTGCATGGATGGGGTTTGTTGTATAGTACCCAAATTCAGGGTGTTTCTTAGAAAAAAGTTCTTTCCTCTTTTCTTCGGACATAGGTTCTTTAATTTCATTCCAAATTTGCCTATCTCTATTCTTGGCATAATAGAGGATCATATCCGAATGATTTCCATAAGCATTTCTTGAAAAATTTTTGGGATTGCATTTTATTCTGGTTATGTCATTTATAAAATTTTTATACCCAAAAACCTCGTCCATAATTATTTTTACATAATGTCCGATTTTTTTATCGATATGCAAATAGATACTTCCTTTGTCTGAAAGCAACTCCCGTAACAAAAAAAGCCTTTTTCTTAAAAATTCCAAGAATTCACTATTGATCAAGGTATCCGAATATGCGGAATCATCATTAATTGAGCTGAAGTTAAGCCCTGTTCCAAATGGTGGATCAATATAAATTAAGTCAATTTTGTTACTATGTGTTTCCCGAAGTTTTTGCAATACAAAAAAATTGTCCCCAAAAATATATCTGTTTTCCCTTTCATTGTGGTTCCGCTCAATCAAATTAAAATCACCGTAACCCATTGAACCCAATATTTCCAATTCAGGAAATTTATCGGCATAGTCTAAAAAACAGTTTTTGGTCTTTCTTAAATAACTTATTTTTGGCTCTTCGACTGTAGAATTAGTTCGAAGAAAGTTTTCAAAATCAATGGTCGTAATTCTATAGCTTTTATTTATTTTTACAGCATTCAGGGCTTTTTTATGGATGTATTTGGAAACCGTTTGACGGGTAACTTTTAAATTCTGTGCTACTTCATCAACTGTAAGAAAATTTGTATTATTCATTGTTTTTCAATTTGACACAAAATAACACATATTAACACAAAAAAACAAGTGACCAAATTTAAAAAATAATCAATGTTCCCCACCGAGGGGATTTCCGAAGTAGTAAACGATTGTCTATCTTGCAATATGAAAAAAATTCTTGGAAGAACCGATAAAGCGAATTTTCCAAAACTTTGGCTGAAAGATATTGCGATCAAAATGGACACGGGGGCTTACACATCTTCCATTCATTGTAACAATATTCGTGAAAATAATAATGTGTTGAAATGTACTTTTTTAGATGAAGAACGTCCAAATTATAACCATCAGTTATTTACCTTTGAAAAATATAAAATCACCTCGGTAAAAAGCAGTAATGGAATTATCCAAAAAAGATATGAGATCAAATCCACTGTTGAAATTTTCGGGAAAACATATAAAATTTCGCTTACCTTGAGCGACAGAAAAGAAATGCGGTATCCTGTGCTGATCGGCAGGAAATTTCTCAGCAAAAAATTCATTGTAGATCCACAATTAACTGATGTTTCGTATAACGCAAGCAAAAAATGAACCTTAAAATCCTTTCCAGAAATAGCCAATTATACTCAACCCGCCGGCTGGTTGAAGCAGCTCTAAAACGAAAACATCAGGTTGAGGTGATTGATCCTTTGAAATGTGACATTATCATTGAAAAGCGCAAACCCAATATTTATTACAAAGGAAAATATATCGTGGACACAGATGCCATCATTCCCAGAATTGGGGCTTCCGTCACTTTTTATGGCACAGCGGTGGTGCGACAATTTGAGATGATGGGTGCTTTCACAACTACCGAATCCGAAGCTTTGGTCCGCAGCCGCGATAAATTAAGAAGCATGCAATTGCTTTCACGCGCCAAAATCGGACTTCCAAAAACAGTTTTTACAAATTACTCTCGCGACGTTGCCGGGGTAATAAAACATGTTGGCGGCGCACCTTTGGTTATTAAATTACTGGAAGGCACACAGGGTTTAGGGATAGTTTTGGCCGAAACTAAAAACGCCGCAGAATCTGTCATCGAAGCTTTCAACGGGTTGCAGGCACGGGTGATCGTTCAAGAATTCATCAAAGAATCCAAAGGTGCGGATATTCGTGTTTTTGTGGTGGACGGACACGTCGTTGGCGCCATGAAACGCCAAGGAAAAGAAGGTGAATTCCGATCTAACCTGCATCGTGGCGGCTCAGCACAAGTAATTGAATTGACCGACGAAGAAGAAATTGCAGCGGTGAAAGCCACTAAAGCTATGGGACTTGGCATCGCGGGAGTGGACATGTTACAATCAGCACGCGGACCGCTCATCCTTGAAGTAAATTCGTCGCCAGGCTTGGAAGGAATCGAAGCCGCTACCGGAAAAGATATCGCAAAAACCATCATCCGGTATATTGAAAAAAATGTATAATGGCCTACATAGACGAACATGGTGCATTAATTCTGCTTGGTGAAAAAGTGCTTCCAGACGAAAGTGCCAAAATCAATTTTAAAACCGCAAAACTTTATACCACGACAACGGTCGAAGTTCCCGTTATTGTTGAACGTGCAAAAAAACCTGGGCCCATTATTCTTATAACCGCCGGCATCCATGGCGATGAAATTAATGGGGTGGAAATCGTTCGTCAATTAATTTCCAGGGGAATCAATAAACCAAAAATCGGAACCATTATTTGCATTCCTTTATTGAACGTTTTCGGATTTTTGAATATGGCCCGCGATTTTCCTGGTGGACGCGATCTCAACAGAGTATTTCCCGGTTTTAAAAACGGTTCCCTTGCCAGTCGATTTGCGTTCCAATTTGTTCATGAAATACTTCCTGTTGCCGATTTTTGCCTGGATTTCCACACTGGAGAAGCGAGTAGGTTCAATGCTGCGCAGGTTCGGATAACTAAAGGAGAACCTGAATTAATGGAATTCGCCAAAATTTTCAATGCGCCTTTCACTATATTTTCCTCCAAAATAACAAAATCATACCGCGCAACTTGTTTCAATTTAGGAAAACCAATTTTATTGTTCGAAGGTGGAAAATCACAAGATAGCAACAAGAATATTGCGAAAATTGGGGTGATGGGAACCATGCGCATTTTGGCACATTTTGAAATGCTCAAAAACAAATTCAACATTCCCAATAATACCCCGGAAACAATTTTAATAGAACATTCTCACTGGGTGCGTGCAAAATTCAGCGGACTTTTGCACGTAAAAATCCCAATCGGAAAATTGGTGGAAAAGGGAGAATCAATTGCCGTTATCACCGATCCGTATGGAAATTTTCGGCATAAAATAAGCGCCCCAGAAAAAGGCTATATCATTAATATAAACCAATCGCCGATTGTGTAACAAGGCGATGCTATTTTTCATATTTCCGAAGACTCCCTTTCCTATGAACAAAAAAGAAACGAGGATACTTTACAAAAAGAAACGGACTAAACTTTCTGACGAAGAAATCCAAAATAAAAGTTTGGAAATAGCAAACCAAACATTGTCATTGCCGATTTGGCACTATTCCTTTTACCATATTTTCCTAAGTATTCCGGCATTGAAGGAAGTAGCTACCGAGCCGATTTTGCATATTTTACAAGGAAAAGATAAGCAAGTAGTAGTTTCAAAAAGCGATTTCAAAAAATTCAGTTTGAAACATTTTTTGCTCACTGATTCTGTTCGGCTGAAACCCAATTCTGTCGGTATTCCCGAACCCGAAGAAAATTCCAGTGTCATTGAAATTTCACCAAAAAAAATAGAAGTTGTTTTCGTTCCGCTCTTGGCGTTCGACAAATTCGGTCATCGAATCGGCTATGGAAAAGGATTTTACGATCGGTTTTTAAGTGAATGCGCACCGGAAACCCTCAAAATTGGACTTTCTTATTTCGAAGCGGAAGAAGAATTGGAGGGAATTTCACCTACCGATATTCCTTTGAATTATTGCGTTACCCCAGAAAAAATTTATTCTTTCTGACCTTTTCCTCCTTTTGTCTTTGGAAAAGTTCTTTTATGAAATAAGATTAACAAAGCAACACCCACACTGATTGAAGTATCCGCAATATTGAACACGGGTTCAAAAAACGTAAAATACTCACCGCCCCAAATTGGAAGCCACTCGGGTAGTTGGCCCTCCCAAAGCGGAAAATAAAGCATGTCCACCACATTCCCGTGCAACCAAGAAGCGTAGCCGCCATTTTCCGGTAGGAAAGTCGCGACTTGGTGCAAACTTTCGTCGAACATAACCCCATAAAACACCGAATCGATAATATTGCCCAAAGCACCCGCAAAAATCAGGGAAATAGCCACTAATAGAATTTTGGACGCTCCGTTTCGTGCAGAATCCCATAACCAGTATCCAATAGCAAAAATTGCGATCAATCTGAAAGAAGTGAGAATCGTTTTTCCATATTCTCCCGGGATTTGCGCACCCCATGCCATACCTCGGTTTTCTACAAAAAGAATTTTAAACCATTCGAAAATCTCCACATCTTGCCCTAGAACAAAATGTGTCTTTATATAGAATTTAGAAATCTGATCGATCAATAAGATAATGATGATCAGAATAGAAGCTTTTTTTAGCGACATGAAAATTAGGTTATTTAAAGTGGCAAAAATACTTTAATTTATTGATTTTGTCAGAATTTCGAAAGACAAGAAAACGATTTATTTTAAAGACTTATTCATTAAATTATGTAGATTTTCGGAATAAAAATGGCTCGTCAAACTAAATGCAATGGACTGTTAATCTTCTTATCTACGCCAAAAACAGAGGATGGGTTTTTACAAGATGAAGAATTAATGTTTATTTAACTATTCATCTTTCATATTATCCTTTCAAAAAAAATTCAGAAAATAATATCACATGGTCATTATTTTAAGGGAGATTTGTATATCTTTAACCAGAGAGAATTGAACTATATGCAACCAGATGCACTGATTTTAGAACTGCAGAGCAAAAATTTAAAAGCATTTGAACAAATTTATAATCTGTATTCCGAAAATATTTTCGGGGTAATATTTGCGATCGTTCAACATGAGAAAATTTCCGAAGAAATTCTTCAAGATGTCTTTATAAAAGTTTGGAACAACGCCGAAAAATACTCTCCCACAAAAGGACGGTTTTTTACTTGGCTGCTAAACATAGCAAGGAATGCGGCTATTGACGAAATTCGCTCCAAAAGCTTTAAAAAAAGTAACCAAAACTATAATGCCTCTTTTTACGTAGATATATTGGAGGAAAAAAGCAGTTTTTCTTCAAAAATCGACGCAATTGGCATAAAAAAATATATAAATACCTTAAAACCATTTTGCAAAAAGATTATCGACTTGCTCTATTTTAAGGGCTTCACCCAAAAAGAAGCTTCTGAAAAACTAGAAATTCCTTTGGGAACGGTGAAAACCCAAAATAGAAATTGTCTCAACAGCTTACGTGAAATACTGATTGAAAAATGAACTTGAACGAATATATAGAATCTGGTCTTTTGGAATTATACGTCTGTGGCGCATTATCTCCTGAGGAATCTATTGAGATCAGTAAAAAATTACATGAACATCCGGAAATAAAATCTGAAGTTGAACAAATTGAAAGTGCCCTTCAATATCTTGGAACCGCAGTCGCTCCATACAATCCTGAAGAATTACTTGACTCCATTAAGCAAAAACTTAAAAATATGGATCACTCCATTCCAGTAATTGTCGCAAAACCAAAGAGAACGACAAATTGGACGGCATATATCGGTTGGGCCGCCTGCATTATTTTAGCGATTGGTTTATTGGCGCTCTTCCAAAAGAACCATTCCTTACGCACTGAACTTCGAGCGGTAGCGATTAAAAATGTACAAATAGAGCAGGAAATTGAAAATGTACGGAAAAGTAGCGAAAAAACAAAGCAACTTCTGGGGATTTTACGCGATTACGATTTGACCCGCGTTCCCTTAAAAGGACAAAAAATCGCTCCCGACGTTTTTGTAAATATTTTATGGGATCAAAAGGAGAACCGCGCATTTATCGATGCAAAAGACCTACCGGAACCACCGCCCGGAAAAGTGTACCAAGTTTGGTCGCTTACACTGGATCCTTTGACCCCGACCAGTATTGGTTTATTGGATCAATTTGAGGAAGATGAAAACAAAATCTTTGTTTTGAACAATCCGAATAATTCCGAAGCTTTCGGCATTACGCTTGAACCTGCAGGTGGCAGCACTTCGCCGACCATGGAACAACTCTATGTTTTAGGAGCGGTGGAAGCTAAGTCATAACAAGTCTTTTCGAATTCATAATTCTAGATTAGTCAAATTCAACATACCGTAATATATAATTACTTTCATGTTATTACGGTTTTTTTCTTCCTATTATTTTATACTTCCCGTAGAAAACAATCCAGAATACTCGATTTAACATTATTTAACAGCAATCGGAAAACCGCTCTCTTCTTTCTTACGTAAATATTTTCATAAACAACAAAATCCTTTAGTTATGAAAAACGAAAAAGAAGAAGTGGGCGTAGTTCCCGCTAAGGATTCCAAACGCGGAATCGATCGCAGAAAATTTGTGCAAATTAGTAGCCTCGCACTTGCGGGTGGAAGTTTATTGCTTGTTGGTTGCAGTAATGACGATGATTTTAAGTCGGACCCTCCAACAGATGTTTTTGATTTGGGCAGTGGAAATTTGGGCATTTTAAATTACGCCTATGCACTGGAACAACTGGAAGCTCAGTTCTACACAGAAGTAATAAATGGCAGCTATTATGCTAATGCCAATTCTGAAGAGAAACAATTATTGAAAGATGTGTACAATCATGAAGTTATTCATCGTGATTTCTTTAAAACGGCAATAAACGCAGCAGTAAGTGCTGATTTGGTTTTGCCCGATCTGGAATTCGATTTTTCATCTGTAGATTTCGGAAGTAGAGCGCAAGTGCTGGCCACATCGGTTGTTTTGGAAGATACCGGCGTTGCTGCCTATAATGGTGCGGGTCAATTAATAGATGTCAGCGATTCCGCAGGACAAACCTATTTGCTATTGGCCGGGAAAATCGTTTCTGTCGAAGCGCGCCATGCATCCGCTTTCAGAGATTTGGTAGATCCAGGTTCAACGAACTTCGCATCTGCCGAGTTCTTGTTAATTTAGGCAATTCTGGAAAAGCTTATGATAAAGCATTGCCGCCTTCTGCAATTCTTGCCGCAGTAGCAGCGACCGGATTTATCACCACAAAATTCACGGCGAAAAATCTGCCCACCGCCTAAATAAATAATAGGTATAAGCGTTTAGACCGCACGATTAACAATCAGGTTTTAAGCGTTTTGGAGTGTATGCCACCATCCTTTTTATGAGCGTATCGAATATTGTTTCCATATTATTGCGCCTATTGTATCTAAAATGGTATTCATCC
>JBDNFD010000108.1:0-24643 GCA_041689995.1 Flavobacteriaceae bacterium
AACTTGATTACCGGCTATAAAAGCAATTCCCAAGGCGAATACGGATACAATTTTTTTCATTTCAAATTAAAGTTTAGATTATTGAAGTTTTAAAAGTAACCTTTTTTTTTGAAACCGCACAAATTATTCTCGAACCACTCACCTTTTTTCAGAATTTTGATTTTCAATACATTATGTCGAATTTTTTAATATCTTTAACGAAATTTAAAACTAACTATTATGGAAATTATGGAAATGGAAATCCCAGAGAATCAAAAACCTCTAAATTTTAAAGAATGGGCCTTGAATATTTTCTTGGCCAGCTTGCCATTGATCGGACTTATTTTATTGCTCGTTTGGGCCTTCAACGAAACCGGCAATATTCATAGAAAAGAATGGGCCAAGGGCATGCTCCTATTGTATGTGATCGGTTTTGTCCTTGCAATCTTATTCTTGTTCGCTTTCGGCGGATTCGCAATTTTGTCCGGCGATTTTTAATCCGCTTGCAAAAAAACCGCGATCATTTATTTGGTCGCGGAATTTTCAAATCATATTACGGATGAAGCACCACAAAGATGCCTTTTTCAGTTTTGTTAACCTCAGCGAGTTTATGGCTGCGTAAACTTTTGAGCGATTGGTCCCATTTTTTATTACTCAGTCCCGATAATTGTTTCAATTCTTCCAATTGAACAGGCGTTGTTTTTTTAAGCAAGGCTAAAACGATTTGTTCTTCTTCGTTCAAATCTATCTTTTTGCGCTCCGGTTTCATCTGTGGAAAAAACAATACTTCCTGAATGGATTTGTTATCTGTCAAAAACATCAATAAACGATCCATCCCTATTCCCATTCCAGATGTGGGCGGCATGCCATATTCCAGCGCGCGCAGAAAATCATAATCGATCGCGCCGGTAGCTTCTTCATCACCTTTTTTGCTCAGTTTTAATTGTTCCTCAAAACGTTCGCGCTGGTCGATTGGGTCGTTCAGTTCGGAATAGGCATTCGCAATTTCTTTTCCACAGACCATCAGTTCGAATCTTTCCGTCAACTCCCGATTTTCGCGGTGTTCTTTACAAAGCGGACTCATTTCTTTCGGATAATCCATCACAAAAGTAGGTTGAATAAAATGTGGTTCACATTTCTCCCCGAAAATTTCATCGATCAATTTTCCTTTTCCCGTGGTTTCATCAACTTCAACCCCCATTTTTTGGGCGGCCTCGCGGAGTTCAATTTCCGTCTTTCCGGTGATATCAAATTCGGTAAATTCTTTGATGGCATTGGTCATGGTGATGCGTTTGTACGGCGCTTTAAAATCAATGGTTTTTCCGCCGAAAATCGCTTTCGTATTTCCGTTGACAGCCATCGCACAATGTTCTAGCAATTTTTCGGTGAAATCCATCATCCAGTTATAATCTTTATAGGCCACATAGATTTCCATGGCCGTAAATTCTGGATTGTGCGTGCGGTCCATTCCTTCGTTCCGGAAGTTTTTCGAAAACTCATAAACGCCATCGAACCCGCCAACGATCAAGCGTTTCAAATATAATTCATTCGCAATTCGCAGATACAGCGGAATATCCAGCGCATTGTGGTGCGAAATAAATGGTTTCGCCGCCGCACCTCCTGGAATGGATTGCAAAATGGGCGTTTCCACTTCAAAATATCCACGTTCGTTAAAAAATTCGCGCATCGCATTGAACAAACGGGTACGTTTCTTGAAAATTTCTTTCACATGCGGGTTCACCACTAAATCGGCATAGCGTTGACGATAACGCAATTCCGGATCGTTGAATTTATCGAACTCGTTTCCTTCTTTGTCTTTTTTAGGCAAGGGCAATGGTTTCAAGGCTTTGCTGAGTAAAGTGAAATTTTTCACCATCACGGTTTTTTCGCCCACTTGCGTAGTGAACAATTTGCCTTCGATTCCGATGAAATCGCCGATGTCCAACAATTTTTTATAAACTTCATTATAAATGGTTTTGTCTTCACCTGAACAAATTTCATCGCGATTGAAATAAACCTGTATGCGACCTTCAGAATCCTGCAGTTCAGCGAACGAAGCTTTTCCTTGAATCCTCCGGGACATTAATCTACCGGCGAGCACCACTTTTTTTCCTTCTTCGAAATTTTCTTTGATTTCTTTGGAAGTGTGATCTACGGGAAAAAGATCAGCGGGATAAGGGTTAATGTTCAATTTCCGTAAAGCAGCGAGTTTTTCCCTGCGCACCAGTTCTTGTTCGGATAAGGCCATGTTTTTCAATTTTTGGTTCACAAAGATAGGTGTTTGGCACTTAATCGATCGATCCCGAAGTGAAAGCTTTCATTGGGTTTTTTGGAAATGGATTTATGGATGTTTTCCATTGAATTTGGTTCATTTCAATAGGGATTCTCATAAAACCATCAGGGAATTAATACTTAGTGGGGTGAGGATTTTGAAGCTTAAACCTCAATGCTATAACCCAAACGGATAGGTTTCCGGAATTTGACTTTCTTTAGGTTTTAACGGTAATGGATGAAGTGCGTGTGTCCGATCCAAATATAAAAAAGCATCGTAGCGTTCGTTCAGTTTGGTGGGCACATAATTTCCCTCTTCATTATCTGGATGATAAACCACGCCAACTGCGCGATGTCCCATTTCACGTTCAAATTCTTTCATTGGATAAACCGGATCAAAAATCAGTAGCTGATTTTTCGGAGAATTGCGATGAAGCAAATTTTCAATGCTTCCATTTAAAGCAGGCGGCAAAGTCATTTCGCGCATATTTGCTCCCCAAAAATCTCCAGCTATCACGGTTCCTTGGTACGAGCCAAACCCGGCGAGAAAAACATTTTCCCTTCCATATTTCTCTCGTGCCAATTGCCCAATATTGTGCATTCCTCCTTTGGCCATATCTGTCGCCCGGGCATCGCCCACATGGGTATTGTGCGCCCAAATAATGGTTTTTGCATCCGTTTTGGAATTCTTCAGAATATCCAATGTTTCCATCATATGAGAATCCCGGACATTCCAGGAGGAATTGTCCAACGCGATCATAGCTTCATAATATTTTTCTGCGTTTTTCACTACCAACGAATTCATTTCCGCGTTTAATCCAGCTTCAGGTTCATCTTTATACTGAGGCGAATTCTGGCGTATTTTAGATAAAAGTTCCACCACCTCTTTTTTGCAAGTTTTTCGTAAATCGCGATAAGCCGCGGCATAAGAATCGTTTTTTCTGTATGGTTCAAAACATTCTGCCACTTCCTTTGCCAGGACTGCGGTTTCAGGATCTTCTTTTTCCAAATAGCCAATAATCGTTTCCATGGATTGCCATAAACTATAAACGTCCAAACCATAAAAACCAACTTTGTTTTCGGCGCCCAAGGTTTGGTTGTGCGCTTTCATCCACTGCGCAAAAGCCGCAACTTCCCAATTGGCCCACATCCAAGTAGGCCAACGTTCGAATTGCGCCAAAACCTCGTGAATGCTTTCCCCAGAATTGGGCAGATCTTTCACCCAACGATTAATTTTGTAACAATCGGGCCAGTCGCCTTCCACAGCCACCAATGAAAATCCCTTTTCTTTAATAAGACGCTTTGAAATTTCAGCCCGCCAAGTGTAATATTCGTGTGTGCCATGACTTGCTTCCCCCAAAAAAACATGTTTAGCATTACCGATTTTTTCCAACAGCGGATCAAGATCATACGGATTTTGTAATGCATATTTTCCGCTCATACCTTCATTTTCCATAATATAAAATTTTTACGTATTATCACAAAAGAGTAAAGTTATACCGTACATTCAAAACAGAAACGAAAATTAAACTTAATTTAACTTGCTTTTTAAAACATTTAACGTTGTCAAGAATTACTTTGGTAGAATGGAAATTCTTTTTATCATACTGGGCCTACAATAACGATTCTCACTTTTTGGGATTTCTTTCATACCATTATTTCTGGAAATGGTTTCGGTTCGATTTCCAGGTTCATCAAGAAAATTTTGGCCCAGCTAATAATGAAGATCAAGTCCAAGCTTCTCTTTCATTATTCAGGATTTATCCATATAATGATGAATATTTTTTCTTTGTTCATTTTATTGCTGTTGGGTTCATTTTTGGTATTTATGGGAAACGATCAAATGGTAATTCACGAAGACACACTTCTTCCGGCAACCCCAATTCAGCACTGCTATTATATTTGTTATCTGCTTTCCACGGCGGGGTTCGGAAAATTTGTGCCCGGAAATGACATCAGTGAGTTTTTTTCCAGCAATCAGGTTGAGTTCAGTCGAAACCTAATTTGTATAGCGCAATAGTTATAAATATTTCAGGTACTGCATTTTCAGGAAATGATCAAGAACGAGAATTATTTATCTCCCCCCAACTCACCCTGAACTTTTTCCCAATCGCCCATCAATTCGTCCAAACGTTTTTTCTTTTGATTGTAATTTTTCAAAAAATCAGGTTTGGTCATGCATTTATCGTAATTGGCCAATAATTCTGCATCAATTTGTTTTATTTCCCGTTCCAATTTATTGATATCAGCTTCTACTTTACTCAATTTATTGCTCAAAGATTTCAATTTTTTCTGATCTTTATAAGAATCTTTGGTGGACGATTTGGCGACTTGCTTTTTCTGTTCTGTTTTTCGTTCGGCTTCCCGCAAATCGCGAAGATTTCTTTGTTCCAAATAGAAATCAATATCGCCGAGATATTCCTTTATTATATGATCTTTGAATTCATAAATTTTGTTCGTCAACCCCTGAAGGAAATCACGGTCGTGGGAAACTAAAATCAAGGTTCCCTCAAAACTTTTCAAAGCATCTTTCAATACATTTTTCGACTGAATGTCCAAATGGTTCGTTGGTTCATCCATGACCAAAACGTTCAAAGGTTGTAAAAGCAATTTCGCCAACGCCAACCGGTTTCGTTCCCCGCCGGAAAGTACACGGACAAATTTTTCAACCTCTTCACCGCGAAACAAAAATGCCCCCAGAATATCGCGCACTTTGCTACGGTTGGTTTCATTGGCCGCATCGATCATCGTGTCCAAAACCGTTTTGGAACCATCGAGATATTCGGCTTGATTTTGGGCGAAATATCCAATTTTCACATTATGGCCAAGTTTCCGTTTTCCTTGATGGGAAATTTCCCCGACGATAATTTTTGCCAATGTGGATTTTCCTTGTCCATTTTGCCCCACAAAAGCTGTTTTTGTATCGCGTTCAATCATTAAATCAATATTCCGCAACACATTTTTATCGCCATAACTTTTCGAAATATTCTCTGCCTCCGCCACAACTTTCCCCGGAACGACCGAAATCGGAAATTTCAGCTTCATCACGCTGTTGTCATCTTCATCTACCTCAATACGCTGAACTTTATCCAATTTTTTTATCAATGATTGCGCCATGCTCGCTTTTGAAGCTTTTGCGCGAAATTTTTCGATCAGCTTTTCGGTTTGTTCAATGCCTTTCTGCTGGTTTTTTTGTGCCGCCAACTGTTGTTCTTTCAGTTCATTTCGCTGAATCAAATATTGGGAATAAGGTTTATTGTAATCGTATATTTTCCCCAATGAAATTTCAATGGTGCGGTTGGTCACATTGTCCAAGAACATTTTATCGTGGGAAACAATCACCACACAACCCTGATAGGATTTCAAGAAATTTTCGAGCCAGATAATACTTTCGATATCCAAATGATTGGTCGGTTCATCCAAAAGTAAGACATCGTTGTTTTGAAGCAATAGTTTTGCCAACTCGATCCGCATTCGCCATCCTCCGGAAAAGGTTTCCGTGAGTTTTTCAAAATCGTCACGTTCAAAGCCCAACCCCAATAAAATTCGCTCGGTTTCTCCTTGATAATTATACCCTCCGTGAATTTCATATTGATGTTGTACATCATTCAAATCAATCATCAATTGGTGGTAACTTTCGCTTTCATAATCGGTTCGTTCCACCAGTTGAACATTAATAACTTCCTGCTTGGCTTCCAACATTTTTATTTCCTCGAACGCTTGGTATGATTCTTCCAAAACATTTCTCCCTTCAACAAAATCAATATCTTGGCGCAAAAATCCTATTTTCAATCCCTTTTCCACGGCAATTTGTCCCGAATTAGGTTCCAAATCGCCCGCGAGCATTTTGAGCATAGTCGATTTCCCCGCGCCATTTTTTCCGACTAATCCAACTCGATCGCCAGAGCCTAGCCGAAAAGTGATTTCTTCAAATAAATAATCCCCTTGAAAGGAGATGGAAAGATTGTGTATGTTCAACATTGTTTCATTTCATTAAGACTGCAAATATCCTTAAATTTGAAGTCTAATCCACAGAAGATTATAAAATGATTTCACTATAAAAAGCGAAATGATTTTTCTTCTGAAAATTTACTTATCAGTATGTCCAGTTACTTGAAAGGCAACCCCTTACATAGTGTTTTTTTCAGTTCATGTCCTGTTTGCCAAGAAGAAAACATGTACAAAGATCCAAACCCTTATCATCTTCGAAATGCTTTCAGAATGCATGAACGCTGTTCTCATTGCGGTACAAAATATAAAATTGAGCCGTCCTTTTTTTTCGGCGCCATGTATGTGAGTTATGGTCTTGGCGTCGGGGTTTCCATTGCGGCTTTCATAATATCTCATTTCTGGTTGAAATTGGAAATTTTGGGAAGTTTTTTCGTGATCACAGGAATATTAATTTTACTCTTCCCACTTATTCTTCGGATTTCCAGGAATATTTGGATCAATCTCTTTCTTCATTATGACAAAAACGCTCTTCAGAAAAAGACTTAACGCCGCACAATCAAAGCATCAACGGAATATTTGCCACTTCCCATAATTAGAAGAACCAAATACATCAACAAAAAATGTATGGCCATTTCTTTCACGGAAAACGGATCGGTACCGTGTATATGCAAGATTGCAATTAACATTGTGATAATCAACGGAATTGTTGCCAATCGTGTTCCCAAACCAATAAGAATAAAAAAAAGGAGCAAAACACTTCCGCAAATATTGCCAAAGCGAGGGAAAGCATTTCGTTCAACCCAAAAACACTGGTAAATTGAATAGGTTCACCACTTAATAAATGCTCCAATTTCGGTAAACCGTGCGTCAACATTAATCCGCCAATGGAAATCCGAGCAATAAGCAAAGCCACATTTATTTGTATGGCTTTCGGTGTGGTTCGGAACAAATTTTTCAACATATTTCTGATCTATAAAATAAGTAATTGAACAGTTATCATTATTAGCTTGAGCCAGATAAATAAGTCACTTAAAACAAGTAACTTGATTTTTTCATGCAAGGTCTTTTTTGACCTTGTAGGTTTAATTCAAATTCCTGCAAGGTCTTTTTTGAACCTTGTAGGTTTCGTTTAAATTCCTGCAAGGTCTTTTTACATTGGAGGTTTAATTCAAAATACCTACAAGGTTTTGAAAACCTTGCAGGACACAAAACGGATAGAGGATTATAACTGAAAGCCGCAAATTTCGACCTGCAAAAAAAATTTACTGTTTTTTGAATTCCGCGTCCATCTTAATTTTCACCTTATCGCTAAGGACCATTTCTGGAAATTCTGCACCAATATTGAAGTCAGAACGATTTAGACTTCCCGTAAACTGAAAACCGGTCACGATTCCCTTTTCCCCTTCAACAGAACCTCGGTACCACATTTCCAAAGTTACAGATTTGGTAACCCCATGTAAGGTCAGGTTACCTTTTAATTTAAAATGGTCTTTTGAAACCCTTTCAATGCCATTACTTTTGAAAACCATATTCGGAAATTTTTCCACATCGAAAAAATCGGCACTTTTTAAATGATTATCGCGCATTTCCACATGAGTGTCCACAGAACCCATTTCAATATTTACTGTAAAAACCGCATCGCTAAAATCTTTTTCGGAAGCAACAATCGTAGCGTCAAATTTGTTAAAAGTCCCTTCCACCTCAGAAATTCCCATATGGGTAATGGCAAAAGAAACCTGTGAATGGTTTTTATCACTTTTCCAAGTGGTTTGGGCAAAAACACCCGCCGTTAAAAATAAACCGATAAAAAACGAAACTACATTTCTCATACTTTTTTGAATTTGATTTTTTTATAAAAGAATCCATCCTTGTTGAATTCATTCCACTGGAAAAAAAGAGGATCTCCAACGCGCAAAGTTCGTCTATTTATACCTCATCCGCAAATGTCATCTTCTTTTGAAATCAGCAAATGTTTTCAACAAAATGTGGTTGATAAGAATTTCTCAAACCATGGTTTTCATAGAATATATTAAGTATTTTTATCCACTTTGAAATTGAAAAAACCACCCCATGGACACTCTTGAAAAACCAGTTCGCACCCAAGTATTTAGCTCTGAAGAAGTCTTAAAATATGCTTTGCAATATTTTGGAGGCGATGAACTTGCAGCCACTACTTGGATCAATAAATATGCAGTTAAAAATAAAAACGGCAAATTTTTGGAACGCACCCCCGAAGATATGCACCGGCGAATGGCAAAGGAATTTGCCCGAATGGAAGCCAAATATGAAAATAATTCTAAAAATAACGAAGCTTTGTCCGAATACGGAAAATCGCGGGAATCATTAACCGAAGAACGGATTTTTGAACTATTTCACAATTTCAAATACAGTATTCCACAAGGAAGTGTGATGGCCGCGCTTGGCAATAAACATATGATCGCTTCGCTTTCAAATTGCGTGGTGGTGCCTTCCGTTTTCGATTCTTACGGAGGAATTCTTTATACGGATCAGCAGTTGGTGCAACTCTTCAAACGTCGCTGCGGGGTTGGTGTAGATCTCTCAAATTTGAGACCGAAAGACACCGAAGTTTCCAATGCCGCTGGAACCACAACGGGTGCGATTTCTTTTATGGAGCGCTTTTCCAACACCACGCGCGAGGTTGCCCAAAATGGACGACGCGGCGCGCTGATGTTAACCTTGGATATCGCCCATCCGGATGTGGAAGATTTCATAACCATTAAACAAGATTTGCGCAAAGTGACCGGCGCCAATATTTCATTGCGACTTTCGGACGAATTTATGGAAGCCGTGGTAAAAGATGAAGAATTTATGCTTCGTTGGCCCATTGATAGTGAAAATCCGATTTACAAGAAAAACGTTCGAGCCAAGGAATTATGGGAAACCATCATCAAATGTGCGCATAATACCGCGGAACCGGGACTTATTTTTTGGGATAAACAACATACTTATTCAACCTCATCGTTTTATCCCGGATTTAAAAATAGTTCGACCAATCCATGCTCTGAAATTGCGATGCAAGGAGGAGATTCATGCCGGTTAATCGCGGTAAATCTCTATAGTTTCGTGGAAAATCCGTTTACTGAAAATGCCACTTTCAATCACGAAAAATTCTACCAAGTTATTTATGAAACCCAGCGTTTGATGGACGATTTGGTGGATTTAGAACTGGAGGCGGTGGAACGTATTTTGAAAAAAGTCGAAAATGATCCGGAACCCGATCATGTGAAAGAAAATGAAATCCGAACTTGGAAATTATTATATGAAAATGGCAAAAATGGCCGGCGCACCGGATTGGGATTTACCGCACTCGCCGATGCTATCGCCGCTTTGGGCATAAAATTGGACACCTATGAAGCTTTGCGAAATGTCGATGAAATCATGAAAACCAAATTGAAAGGGGAATTCGACAGCAGCATCGATATGTCCATAACGCGAGGAGCTTTCAAAGATTTTGACCCGAAAATAGAAAACCAATCAGATTTCGTAAAAATGATGGAAAACGATTTTCCTGAAATATATAATAGAATGATGGAATATGGCCGAAGAAATATTTCCATTAGTACAGTGGCGCCCACGGGAAGCTTGAGTATGTTGGCCCAAACTTCCTCGGGCATCGAACCCGTTTTTATGCTTTCCTATAAACGACGACGAAAAGTGAACCCTTCGAACAAAAATTCAAAAGTTGCCTTTATCGATGACAGTGGGGATGCTTTTGAGGAATTCGAAGTCTATCACCCGAAGTTAAAAACCTATATGGAAACCACGGGGAATAAATTAGCAAAAAGCCCATATACCGGGGCTACAGCATCCGAAATCGACT
Organism: Flavobacteriaceae bacterium; assembly: GCA_041689995.1. Taxonomy (GTDB): domain Bacteria; phylum Bacteroidota; class Bacteroidia; order Flavobacteriales; family Flavobacteriaceae; genus DASSWG01. The sequence continues at coordinate 10,043 of JBDNFD010000108.1, forward strand.
GGAAAAAACGCGTCGAAATGCAGGCATTGGTACAAAAATACACAACCCATTCCATAAGCTCCACAATAAACCTTCCTTCCGATGTGAGTTTGGAAAAAGTTAGCAATATTTATATTGAATCTTGGAAAAAGGGGCTGAAAGGAATTACCGTTTACCGCGATGGTTCCAGAAGTGGAATTTTGGTTTCTTCAGAAGAAGACAAAGCCAAAGCCAAAGAAGAAATTTTTGCGGAAACCTATGCTCCAAAACGACCAAAGAAAATCGAAGCAAAAATCGTGCGTTTCCATAACGACAAGGAAAAATGGATTGCCGTGGTTGGTTTATTGTACAATCGGCCTTATGAAATTTTCACTGGAAAAATGGAAGATGTGTTCAATCTTCCCATTTGGGTCACCGAAGGTTGGGTGATCAAAAACCGAGATGAAGAAGGAAAATCCAGGTACGATTTTCAATTTTCCGACAAGGACGGCTACAAAATAACCATTGAAGGACTTTCGCGGTCATTCAACGAGGAGTTTTGGAATTACGCAAAACTCATTTCGGGCATTTTGCGCCATGGCATGCCAATTCCGTTTGTGGTTGATCTAATAAATAACCTGAATCTTTTCGATGAGAATATCAACACATGGAAAGCCGGCGTGGTTCGCGCATTGAAACAATTCGTTCCCGACGGCACCGCAGCTGCAGATAGAAAATGTTCGGAATGTGGCGATCCGGAAGGAATTATTTTTTCGGAAGGATGTTTGGAATGTAAAAGTTGCGGCTATTCAAAATGTGGTTGAAAGCCCTAACTCGTGAAGTGGGAACGATGCGGCTAATGGTTTTTGATTTGATTCACCGTTTCTCTAATCATTGTTAGGTTGGAAAGTAATTTTTCCAAATATTTTAAATCGAGCATATTCGCTCCGTCACTTTTGGCATTGGAAGGATCAAAATGAGTCTCGATAAAAAGACCGTCCACATTATTCACCACTCCAGCACGCGCAATAGTTTCAATCATTTCGGGTCGCCCGCCGGTCACGCCGCTGCTTTGGTTTGGCTGTTGTAACGAATGTGTTACGTCCAAAACGGTTGGCGCATATTTCCGCATCACTGGAATTCCTCTGAAATCTACGATCATATCTTGATATCCGAACATCGTTCCGCGATCTGTAATCATTACTTGTTCATTGCCGCAATCGGTGACTTTTTTCACGGCATGTTGCATACTTTCGGGGCTCATGAATTGTCCTTTTTTCAAATTTACGACTTTTCCGGTGTTAGCGGCTGCCACGACCAAATCGGTTTGGCGCACCAAAAAAGCAGGGATTTGCAATATATCCACATATTCTGCCGCCATAGCAGCATCACTTACTTCGTGAATATCAGTAACAGTGGGAACATTAAAAGTCTCGGAAACTTTTCGAAGAATTTTCAGGGCTTTTTCATCCCCAATCCCCGTGAAACTATCGATACGACTGCGGTTCGCTTTTTTAAAACTTCCTTTGAATACATAAGGGATTTTCAATTTATCAGTGATTCCCAACACCTTTTCCGCAATGCGCAACGCCATTTCTTCACCTTCGATAGCACACGGGCCAGCGAGCAAAAAGAAGTTATTGGCATTTAAGTATTTTAATTTTGGAATTGCACTCAAGTTCATTTCAAAAAGTTTCTGCAAAGATAGTCATTTTGATAAGCAGCTCTTCTCGATTTTAATCCTTGATTACTTTTTACCGAGTTCAATCACTTCCAGATCAAAAATCTTTTCATCTTCAATTTTAAAACGCAACATTGTCCGAACCTGATGAAAACCATATTTCCCAACCGCTCCCGGGTTCATATGCAACAAATTCAAAGATTTATCGAACATTACTTTCAAAATATGTGAATGCCCTGAGATGAAAAGTTTAGGCGGATTTTTCCTTATTTCTTCCCGAATAGCAGGAGCATATTTTGTTGGATATCCTCCGATATGTGTCATCCACACATCGACTTTTTCACAAAAAAAACGTTGGTTCAATGGAAATTCCTTTCGCACCTCCGCAGAATCGATATTGCCAAAAACAGCTCTTAACGGTGCAATTTTCTTTAAGGCGTCAGTTACGTGTAAATCACCAATATCACCTGCATGCCAAATTTCGTCCGCATTTTCGGCGTAGGTTAATATTCGATCATCGATATGACCGTGAGTGTCGCTGAGGAGGAGGATTTTCAAATTGATTTCATTTTAGTTTGATAGGGTTTGAACTTCGCATTTCCTATTCACTTTCCGTAATTTTGGAATGCTTGTTTTCCATGCGTTAATTTTAAGCCCCAATATAAACTTAAACATTAAAGCCTTAAAATCAGTTATGTTAAATAATTTTTAGGTGATGCTTTTTCAAATTTTCTCCGTAATTTAGTGGCTCAATTTAAAATTTTATTCGCTATGAAAAAAGCACCATCAAGAGGGAATAGACCAAAAAAGAAAAGAACTTGAGTCATTGCCAAAAGAGGAATTTAGAAAACAGCTCGAATTAATTCAGCACAACACAAAAGAATGGGCACTCGAGAACTTCATTTTAAATGATGACCAAGTGGATTATCTAAACTCAATGCCAAAAGAGATATTGGATGAAATTGGGTTATCGACTGCAATAGCTTTTGACTACAAATTAAAACTAAACCTTAAAACTCCTCAAGATAATTCCAGTGCCTCGGCACGTTTGAGAATATGTAAAAATACAGAGGTAAGTGGAACAACTCATGGCCACTGGACACCTGGATCACCACCTGTAATCGATAGCTGGCAAGTAAATGTAGGATTTACCATCCCTTTGAATTAATTATTATTTATCATAATATGCAGTCTGCAAATAAGGTTTGGTTTATTACCTTCGTTTTTTTTATAAGTTACAATTATTCTTGTTTTGCTCAAGATAATTTACAAAAAATGCTTTTAGAGGATGGGCAGATTGAAGCAGAATTTGATTCCGCTTCATTTCCAATCAAACAAAACATAAACGATTGGGTAATAATAGAAGCTACAATTGATGGCAAATCTTATGATTTTTTATTTGACACTGGTACGATGTTAAGTTTAATTTCTTCTGAAATTATCGGAAAAGAAAAAGGATTGGGTAAAATATCGGTAACTGATGGCTATGGGAAAGAAAAGAAACAAAAAGCCATAAAAAAAGACATTCAGATTGGGGGTGTGATTTTTAAAGATATAGGATTTGCGGTAGTTGACTTTGAAGAAATCAATAAAAACTTATGTGATAAAATAGATGGAATAATTGGGGCTAATATGATTCGGTTGGGAAATTGGAAAATAGATCCACCAAAAAAAACATTAAGCCTATCTAATATTCCTTTCATTCCTAAATCAGATAGTTTTTCCATTAAAATGGAATATTATGCTGAACTCTTGCCGTTGATAGAAATGACATTTAATCAAAAAGATTTCTGGGTTTTATTAGATACAGGGTATACCAACTATATGCAGATAAATGATGCTTTCTATGATGAAACAACAAAATTGAAATTACTTCCAAAGATATCTGGGCGAGGAACTACGATTGGCACATTGCGAGGTGTAATGACAGGTAAAATGCAAATCGTAAATATTGATTCAATTTATGTTGGAAAATCGCTTTTCCAAAAAATCCCCGCGGTAATAAGTCCCGGGAAACCTGCTTTGGGAATGAATTTTTTTAATGATTATATTGTTTTGTTAAATTTTGAAGAAAAAAATCTATATTTGGAACCTATCCACAAACCAACATTCAAAAATCCTAAAGTTTTCGAAGTCTCATTCTGTTTAGACGAGAAAAAGAATCAATTAACAATTTGTTATATTTGGGATAACTCAAAATTGGATAAAGAAGGTGTGGAAGTTGGCGATAAGATTATTGAAATCAATGGAAAAAATATGGAAAAAATAAGCGCGAATGATTGGTGCGAAATAAAAGAGAATATAGAAAATAAGGAGCAAATCAATGTTCTAATCCAAAAAGGTGAAAATCAAATACAATATTCACTTCAAAAAACCCCTCTTTTTTGATATTCTTTGACAAATATATCAGTTCTCTATAATCAGGACAGGTTAGAATTGCAATTATCAAAATCGTCTTTTTTATAATGTCCTAACCAATCGGCTATTTTACGGTTCGCCATTTATTATACATTTTTCACCTTTTCTATTTCCTATCTTTGCCAGCAAAAATACTATTTTAGCTTGAGGTATTTCATTGAATTGGCATATAACGGCAGTGCGTACCACGGCTGGCAAAAACAACCGAGGGAAATTTCCGTGCAAGAAGTATTGGAAACGGCTTTGAGCACAGCTCTTCAGCAAAAAATAGAAGTCATGGGCGCGGGTAGAACGGACACAGGCGTTCATGCTTCTCAGTTTTTCGCTCATTTCGATGCAGAAATGTCAGGGGATAATGGTCAATTTATCTTTAAGTTGAACACAATTTTGCCGCCTGATATTGCGGTATTTCGTATTTTTGAGACCACATCAAATGCACATGCGCGTTTTGATGCTATTTCGAGGGAATATCACTATTTTGTGACCAGCCGGAAAAATCCTTTCAAAATCGATTCGACCTATTATATCAAGAAAAATATCGATTTAGAGCGAATGAACGAGGCGGCAAAAATAGTATTGCAACACACCGATTTCAAAGCTTTTTCAAAAGTGAAAACAGAGGTGAAAACCTTCCAATGCAAAATCGAAAGTGCAGTGTGGGAACAAATTGGGGACGAACTTGTTTTTAAAATAAAAGCCGATCGTTTTTTGAGAAATATGGTTCGTGCGGTTGTCGGAACTTTGTTGGATATTGGCATGCACAGAACAAAACTTGAAGACTTTGAAAAAATAATTGTGGGAAGAAATAGATGTTTTGCGGGAAAATCCGTTCCGGCACATGCTCTTTTCCTAACAAAAATCGAGTATCCAAAAACGATAATAAAAGATTAAATGGCCAATAAAACAGGAAACGCATTCGATTTCAAAATGTTTGGACGTTTGCTCCAATACACCAATGCCTACAAATGGACATTTTATTTTGTCTGCCTTTCGGCAATATTTCTGTCGGGATTGGCGGTGCTCCGTCCTTATTTGTTGAAAATAACCATCGACCAAAGCATTGTACCAAAAGACAGCGAAAATTTGTTGTTTTTTATCACATTGATGTTTGGAATCTTGATATTAGAGGTGGTTTTCCAGTTTTGTTTCATCTTTTTTGCCAATTGGTTGGGACAAGAAGTGATCCGCGATATTCGGGTCAATTTGTTCGAGCATATGCTTGGTTTCAGAAAGGAATATTTCGATAAATCGGCCGTGGGACGTTTGGTCACCCGGGCGGTGAGCGATATTGAAACCATCGCGAGCATTTTCAGCCAAGGATTATTCATGATCATCAGCGATTTGCTGAAAATGCTGGTCGTGCTTGGGTTTATGTTCTACCAAAGTTGGCACTTGACTTTGTTGGTTTTAGTGGTACTTCCATTCATTTTGTATGCCACACGGGTATTTCAAAAAAAAATGAAAATCGTGTTTGAAGAAGTACGCACACAAGTTTCCAACCTAAATTCTTTTGTCCAAGAACGAATTACAGGAATGAAAATCTTACAGATTTTTGGGCGTGAAAACACAGAATATGAAAAATTCAAAGCAATCAACGATAAACATCGGAAAGGCTGGGTAAAAGCCGTTTGGTACAACTCCATCTTTTTCCCGATTGCCGAAATGTCCTCTTCCATCACCATCGGATTGGTGGTTTGGTTTGGCGGGTTGCGGGTAGTTGAAAGCGACGTAATTTCCTTGGGGATCATCATCATGTTCATCCAATTGATCGAAATGTTGTTTCGACCTTTACGGCAAATTGCCGACAAATTCAATACGTTACAAATGGGAATGGTGGCCGCCAAACGCGTGTTCGCGATTATGGACACCAAAGCGATTATTGCCGATAATGGAACAATCGAGGCAAAAAATTTGGTAGGGGAAATCCAGTTCAAAAATGTGCATTTTGAATATGTTGCGGGAGAAGAAGTGCTAAAAGGAATTTCTTTTGAAGTGAACGCAGGGGAAACCGTCGCGATCGTCGGTGCGACCGGAGCTGGAAAAAGTACGATTATAAACCTTCTGAACCGCTTTTACGAAATCAACGAAGGGGAAATCTGCCTTGATAATATCTCCATAAAAGATTTCACCATAAAATCCCTTCGTAGCGAAATCGCAGTGGTTTTGCAAGATGTGTTCCTATTTGCCGATACCATTCTGAACAATATCACCCTCGGGAACAAAAATGTTTCCGAAGAAAATGTGGTGCATGCGGCAAAACAAATCGGGGTACATGAATTTATTTCGAGCCTGCCTGGTAGTTACCATTATAATGTGAAAGAACGTGGCGCAATGCTATCATCCGGACAACGACAGTTGATCGCATTTTTGCGGGCTTATTTAAGCAATCCGAGTATATTGGTTTTGGATGAAGCAACTTCTTCCGTCGATAGTTACAGCGAGCAATTGATGCAAGAAGCCACCGACAAATTAACCACGGGACGAACCTCTATCATCATTGCCCACCGTTTGGCCACCATCAAAAAAGCAGACCGGATTTTGGTGATGGAAGCCGGGGAAATCGTGGAAATCGGCACGCACCAACAATTGCTACAACAAGAAGATGGGATTTACCGAAATTTATACGAGGTGCAGTTTCAGGTTGAAGAAGAAGTGTGAGGTTGGGAGTTTGTAAGTGGGCGACGGGGTGGATTAGTGAAAGGGTGAATTAGTGAATGAGTGAATAAGTAGATTGTGAGGTTGTAAAAAAGGTACGAGCGGAACGCTCACGCTAACGGGGGGAGGACCTTAGTTAGCGCATAATCTTATTGGGTAAGTTTAATCAGAGTTATCAAAAACTAAAAATTAATCTTTATGAATTTGAAGATAAAATTTTTCAATTCATTGTGTTGTAAGGTTACAAAATACATACCTTCTGGCAGGCGATTTATATGAATTTTATTTTTGTTTTCCAAATTTCCGGATATAATTAACTTTCCAGATATATCATGAATTTTGAAGGACCGAAAAGGAATATTTCCCTTGACAAATAAAACCTTCGAGGCAGGATTGGGATATATGAAAACATTAGGCAATAAATGTTCTTTGATCCCCAGGTTACATCCCAAAATCTGTGTAGCAGTTAATATATAATCCATTTCATTGTCAATACCTAATTGTCCATTGTAGTTGGAACCCCATCCCCAAAGTGAATTGTCATTCTTTAAAGCCATTGCGTAAAAATTTCCAGCTGCAATCTCTTTCCAGTCAGTATCATTGCCAAATTGGGTTGGGGTCGGTCCAGACGGTACAGGTGGATATGAACCCCAATGCCATAACGAACCGTCCGACTTTAAACCAGCACAAAAGAATGCGCCAACAGCAATATCCATCCAAGTATCCGTGCCTATTTGAATCGGTGTGTTCTGGTTCGGATATGTGGTCCCATTGCCCATCTGTCCTTGTTCGTTGTTGCCCCAAGCCCATAAAGTACCATCTTGTTTTAGAGCTATTGTTGTGGCCCCATTGTTTGCTTCAATTGATTGCCAGTTGGAATCACCTCCTATTTGCGTTATCTGATAAACAGAATAATTAGTACCTACACCTATTTGGCCCTCATAATTGCTTCCCCAACCCCATAAAGTTCCATTCTGTTTTATGCCGAACGATCTAAAATATCCGGCACAAATTTTTTCCCAATCAGAATCAGTTACAAGTTGAACAGGAACGGTAGAATAAAGATCCGCAGACGACCCAGCTAACTGACTGGTATGATTGCTTCCCCAACCCCATAAAGTTCCGTTGCTTTTCAGGGCTAGTGTATGATGATTGCCCGCAGATATTGCGATCCAATCGTTGTCGTTTCCTACTTGCACTGGTATATTGCTTGAAACAGTTGTTCCGTTGCCCAATTCACCTACCGAATTATCGCCCCATGCCCAAACGGTTCCATCATTTTTTAAACCAACTGAAAATATACGCCCAACTGAAAAGGATTTCCAAATATCGGAATTGGCAAAATTAATCGGGGTTGCGACAATGTCGGTATTGCCATTTCCTAATTGTCCATATTGATTTGTACCCCAAGAATAAACACCGTTGCTAGCAAATATGAAGGTGTTGTTGTATGCAGTAGCCATAGCATCAACACAATTTTGGGCAAATGTGTTAAAAGATATTCACATAAAAAGACAAAATAAAATCTTTTTCATGAGTTCAATAGTTTTGTGAGTTATACTTATTGTTTACAAATTTCGGTCCCATTCAGTCGACACAAACGTTTAGCAGTTGTGTGTATGTTTTATACTTCAAAACCATGGTTTTTATTAAGGACTATTTTGTTAAAAGCGCCAAGTGTTAAGTTCAAATCCTTAGTTTATATATAATACTATAACTTTTAACTTTTTTAAAACACTCCAAATATACCACTTTCAATATAAAATTTTCAAAATTTTGCTTTTCTTCGTCAAAAGAGGCACGGAAGCAGATTTTTTGTGTATTTTTTTGGTAGAAAGAACCATTAAAATTTCCTTTGTTTTGACCAATCGCCGTCCCCTTGTGCTTTTTGATTCCACTACGAAACTACCAAACCAACCAACCACAAAACTAACCAACTACAAAACTATTTATTCGGATCTTTTCCCCCAAACTTGGTCAGCTTATAAGTGAAGCTTAACATGAAATAGCGTTCCAGAACCAAACTTCGAGTGTCTTGGATAAAATCCTCGCCCGTGGTTCGTCGCGCACTGACATTTTGATCCAACAAATCGTAGGCTTTTATTTCAATTGTGGCATCGTCGTTCAAAAATTTATAGCCCAAACTGGCGTTCCACAAAATGGATGAGGGATCAAAAGAACCGCTCACATTTCCGTCGTATCCATAATCGATTTCACTTTCAAAAACAATGTTTTTTGGCCAATAGGTCGTCAGGTCCAGATTTACACTGTGATTTGCATAACTTTCTTCCCTATTTTGAAAAATATCGTATTGGGTGAAATGATAGCCCAAACGATAAGAAGTTGAAATGGAAAAAACATCCTCAATTTCGTAGCCCAATTTTATCCATGGAGATGTATTAAAGCCTTGGGATTCATAGTGTTTCCCATTTGAATACCCAACAGAATTATTCATTGAACCCCACAAAGCAACACTATATTTAAAAATCCGTTTGTCTTTTTTAAAGCGTTTATTATAGGAACCGCCCAAACTTGCCTGATAATTTCCGTCCACATTGGCATAGGTTGTTGTCCGTAATAAATTTTCATCCGTAGTGCTAACAGAAATCACCTTGTCATTGGTGAAACTCAGCATCCCGTTTAAAAAATAACCAGAACGTGTGGCAAAATCATAATTCTGCAATCCAAAGCGGATATTTTGACTGAATTCCGGTTTCAAGTTTGGGTTTCCCGTTATTATGTTCAAAGGGTTGGTCCGATCTGTAACGGGTTGTAATTGTTGAAGGGACGGAACATTTGAGGTAGTTCGGTAATTAAAATAAACCGAAGTCGATTTCTTTATTTGGTAGCTCGCATACGAACTCAGGTACAGGTTATTGTAAGTATTTTCGAAATTCACATTATCAATCAAATTCTGGCTTTTTAAGGTGGTATTCAACAGTCCGGCATCAAAACTTGCGCGCCATTTTTCACTTTCATAACTCAATCCGATATTGGGAATATGTTTCGTTCCATTGAATTTAAACTCATTGCTCAAAGTTCCGTCAAAATTGGAATAATCTTGTTCCACATCATTAAAATTGAAAACATTCCGCTTATTACTTCCGTTTTCAATTTCAAGGTCATAGGAGATATCCAAAAAGAAATCTTTCGCCAAAACCGAGCGATCCGAAATTCCTGTCCGGTATTGGTTTTCCTTCCGATTTTCATCTATAAACTGATTCTGGGATTCAGTGTCAGAAATCCCTTCGCTGAAAATTTCCGTTTCCGAAGAAAAAAATCGCTTTCCATTATAAGAATCATGTGTATTGTCGAAATAGAATTCCAAGTAAGCTCCATTTCCTCCGAATTTCCGAATAACATTCAAATTATTACTAAATTCACCACTATAATTCTCTGAATTCATAGTAGTTGCAGATGTATTGATCAGATTTCCTACTTCGTCTATAGATTCAGAAGAAGAACCACTTAGGGAATTTCCAGTATTGATTTTTAAATGTGGTTTAAGGGAAAGACGTGTGAGCGTATCGGGCTCTATTTCAAATTCCGCGTCGGCCTTGTGTGCATCGTTCACATACTTGGAAGAAGAAACGCTGTTCATAAAATAAGCCCCATCGGGCAAAATATTCTCGCGGTGGATTTCCGTGCGCTTTTCCGTGTCTTTCCGTCCATAAAAATAACTTCCGCCCAATTCCGTGGTTTTGTTCCATTTATTGGTCACATTTAAACCGCCCGAAGTCGATTTGGTCAGTCCCTCTCCTCTAGCAAAAATTCCGCTATCTGTAAAATAATAGGTGTTTCCGGTTTGTGTGAAATTGAAAGCATTGCGGCCCATTAATTCCCAAAGTTCACTGGAAGAGAATCCAGATTCGTTGATGTTGTTAGTTCCGCCCAAAATACTGAGGCGAAAATCACCATTGAAATAATTGGCAATTCCGCTCAAATTATAACGATCATCGGTTCCCCCCGCAGCGGTAAAGCGCGAAAAATAGCCTTTGTCCATATCCTCTTTCAGCTCGATATTAATGGTTTTATTGTCCGGATCGCCAGCTTTCCCCGTGAATTCCTCCGATTTGGTTTTCGTACTTACTACTTGTATTTTATCAATAATTTCCTTTGGTAAATTCTTCGTGGCGATTTTTGGATCGCCTCCGAAAAATTCTTCCCCGTTCACCAAGATTTTATTCACCGGTTTTCCGTTTACGGTAATTTTTCCTTCACTATCGACCTCAACCCCAGGCAATTTTTTTAACAATTCCTCTAAATTCGCATCCGCCCGAGTATTGAAAGAACCAACGTTGAACTGCAAGGTATCGGATTTCAACATTACTGGCGCACTGGCGGTAATAGTAATTTCACCCAAGGAATTTGCGGCTGATTCTATAATAATTTCACCCAAATTCATTACTTGTTTTTCCAGCGCCAATTCCTTTTTGTAGGTGCGAAAGCCGGTATAAGAAACAAATAGATTTACTTTTTTTGTTTTGGTGGAACCTTTTAAACGGAAAAAACCTTCCCGGTCGGTGATGGTATAAGTGACCAAGGTAGAATCTGAAACAGTTTGTATATAAACGGTGGCGGCTTCCAGGAAAACATGGCTGCTGTCTTTTACCGTTCCGGTGATTTCAAAATCTTGTGCAGTGAGAAGTGTGGTTAAAAAACAACAAATTGTGAAGAAAATAAATTTCATTTTAATTTTTTGGAGATAAGAAGCAGCTAAAATAAAGAAAAATTATTTCAAGTTACTGAATGATTTAAATAACGTATCTGTGAAAAACCATTTTGTTTAAGCAATAGAAAACAAAGAAATATATTAAATTAATCATTTATCTCGGCGATTTTAAAGAAGCAAATACATTGGGCATTTTCAATAATTCATTTTCAGTTAATAAATAAATATTATCTTTTGTGAACCGGATCTTTTTTACCATTTTGGGATTGAAGGGCAATTCTATTTTATTTATTAATTCCCAATTTTCACTGTAATTCTTTAGGAAATAGGAGTCTTTTATTTTTACCAATACAACAAAATTATCATTTTTATGCCATAACTGTATATTCTCATAATTAACCGTTGGTGGAAAATGATAATCATTTAAACCCGCATCCCAATCCAATTTATATTTTTTATTCTCGTTTATATTTACCGCGAAGGGAAAATGAGTTAGCAAAATTTGGTCATCCAAACTTAAGAAAGAAATATTCATAAACATTTTTTTGGAATTAAGGGTTGGATCTTCTTGAAATGAAAAGTTTTTGGGTCCTTTTGAAAAATTACTGAATATAATTTCTTTTTTATCCTTATCCAGAGACATTTTGTTCAAGAAAGGAAACCTGGTATTATTTTCAACATCCTCCTCTGTATAAATCATTTGATTGATGCTGTACAGTTTATTTTCCATAGCTGTAAAGCCCCTTGTTGGATAATAAGAATATTCCGTTGGTTTTACCAATAAATAGGTGTTTCTTGCTATATTGGCGGCAGTAAGTTTTGTTTTTCTTGCAGGAAGAACGGAAAGTAACGGCATGTTCCAAACCCCCAAATTATTGTTTTGTTTCAGAATATAAGGCATATAATATTTTAAATATATTAAACTATCTTTCAAATACACAACGAAACTTTCCGGAAAGTATTTGCCTAAATTTTTTAGCTGATTTCTGTTTTTTACATGCGAAGCATACTCTGTATTGGTCAAAAAATGTTGAAGGACAGATTGAAAAATGTCGGATTTTAAATCAACTATTTTATCTTCCCCGTTTTCTCCCAAAAAATAAATTTTTCGAAATAATGGATCAAGTATTAATATTTTCCCATCAGAATATGAAACATCTACAGCCAAATTATTAGAATACCCCTCCTCTTTCAAATCTAGAAGTTGGACAGTTCTGGATATAGCAGTAAGGATTTGTTTTATTTGGTATTGTCCTACTTCATCGGAGGGAATACTCAATAAAATTTCTCCATTATAAATAACAACCAATCCAGAAAGACCGTTCAATTTATCTTTTGTCATTTGGAAAAGGGAATCAGAAAAGACTACTTGTTCTGGAACAAGTTTTCCTCGGAGATACATCTGATTGAACATTTCAAAACGTTTTCCTTGATAATTTTTTGGAAATAAAAACTTAAAATCCTTTGGCTTGGAATACGACAATAAATCATCAAAAAATCCTGCATAACAGTTGATGCAATCGTTTTCCGAAACCCGTACATACATGTCTTGGGCCTTAATCGTTGCAGGAAAAAATAATAATAAATAAAAAAAGAAAACATACGCTGTTAAAAACCTATGTTTTCCTTTTTGTGGATAAAAGCTACTCATTGATCATTTTTACATTTGAGAATAAATAATTAGTTCCGCTCTTTCCAGATGTCCTAACAATCTCATCGTCCGCCGTGAATTCAGTATTGTTATTATCATTTACACTCACTAAAACTTTCCCCGATTCAGCTCGTCCAATGGTGGCGCATCTTCCTGAATTTTCTCCACAAAATATTACTCCATTATCATAAGTGGCCGGCTGACCAAACAAAGTAATAGGTGGCTCTACAGGAAGTGTTTTTCCCTGAGTTTGCCCAAAAGCAAAGGTTCCCATTAGCATACATGCTAAAATAAATAAATTTTTCATGATTAAAAAAATTTTGATTTATAAATAGAAAACCATGAGTTTATAGTCGTTGTTTTCCGATAGTCTTTCTACTCCGACTATTTTGATGCTTGCTGAATTTTCTCGTATTTCTTTTAAGGTCATTTTTGGTTTATTTTTCCGTAAGCGGGAAGGACTTGCCCTACATAGAAATATCCAAAATATAATCGACAATTCAAAACAGCAACTAAATTACCTCATTACTTTTAAAAAAAAAGGGGGGGGTGTTAAATTTTTGTTAAACTTTATTTCTAACACGTACTAATTCAAGAAATATTCCATATCTATTTTTCCAAATTAGCCGTCTAAAGTAGCTTTTTACGGCTTAATCCACCCTATTTCTTCCGCATATAAATAGAAATCGGAACGCCGTTAAAATCAAATTCCTTACGTAATTTATTTTCCAAAAAGCGTTTATAAGGCTCTTTTACGTATTGGGGCAAATTACAGAAAAAAGCAAACTGCGGCTGCGGGGTCGGCAGTTGGGTGATAAATTTTATCTTTACATATTTCCCTTTGATACCTGGCGGTGGGTTTTGCTGAATAATCGGTAACATCACATCGTTCAATTCGCGGGTCTTGATTTTCTTGCTGCGGTTTTTATATACTTCTACCGCGGTTTCGATGGCTTTGAAGATACGCTGTTTGTTCATTACGGAAATAAAAACAATAGGCACATCCGTGAAAGGTTCCATTTCCTTTCGCATTTTTGCCTCATAATCTTTCATCGTATTTGTTTCCTTCTCCATCAAATCCCATTTGTTCACCAAAATCACGACCCCTTTCCGGTTGCGATGGGCCAACCAAAAAATATTTTGCACCTGTCCGTCAAAACCACGGGTAGCATCCATAATCACAATACACACATCAGAATGTTCAATGGCGCGGACACTGCGCATCACCGAATAGAATTCCAAGTCTTCTTTCACCTTCGCTTTTCTTCGGATTCCAGCGGTATCGACCAAATTGAACTCAAAACCAAAACGGTTGTATTTTGTGTCCATGGAATCACGCGTGGTTCCGGCAATGTCGGTAACAATATATCTTTCTTCCCCAATTAAGGTATTTATAAAAGATGATTTCCCCGCATTTGGTCGTCCAACGACCGCAAAACGCGGCAATTCGGTTTCCTCATTTTCTTCGGTTTCGGGTAAAGCCGCAACCAAAGCATCCAACAAATCGCCGGTGCCGCTTCCGTTCACGCTGGCAATGTTGTAATATTCACCCAATCCCAAGGAATA
>JBDNFD010000109.1:0-16759 GCA_041689995.1 Flavobacteriaceae bacterium
ATACAGCACCAAGATGTGGTGAACAAAAATGAAATTGCTGTTTTTGACAAAGCTTACAACAAATACGCCCTGTTTGCCCAATGGAACGGGGAGGAAAAGTTTTTTGTTACCCGATTAAAGGACAATGCAAAGGAAGAGCTCATAGAAGAATTTGAGCTTAAGGAAAGCACCCCAGACCATATCCTGAGAGATGCCAAGATCCGGCTAAAATACAAGGAAGGCAACCAAGAAAAAGAGGTAGAGCTCCGTTTGGTCTCTTTCTATGATGTGGAAAAAAACAAATCGTTTTACTTTTTGACAAACCTTTTCGACCTAGAGCCACAACAAATAGCAGACCTTTACAAGATGCGGTGGCAAGTGGAGCTGCTCTTTAAGAAAATCAAGCAAAATTTTCCGCTGCAATATTTTTATGGGGAAAGCAAAAACGCTGTTCAGATACAGATATGGTGCACCCTTATCGTGCTGCTGTTGGTAAGCGTAATGAAGAAAGCACTGACAAAAAAGTGGGCTTTTTCCAACCTGATAAGTATCCTGCAAAAACACCTGTTCACCTATGTGAAGTTCAAGGACTTTTTTGACAGAATGGATGAGCTGATCATCAATTATGACAATAGTGGGCCAATCAATCCATACGAGCACCCAAAACTTAATTTTGAAACCTGACAATTACGGGGGGCTTACTGTTTTTCAATTTAACTTTCAGGACGGTTTTACTGGACTGTACAGGTCATTATTGTTTATATTTGGGTTTTATCGGACAACAATAAAAAAGAATATTGGTTTACGTATTTTAGAAATTAAAGAATTATCATATTCTAATAAATTATCGGACGATTTAATAAATAATTTCAATGAAGAAAAAGCTGATATTAAATTAGGCTTTGGAGTTTCGGGTAATGAGGAACAAAGTACAATCTCTTTATCAATAATTGTTCATTTTAAATATTCTATTGCTGAAAAGACTAAGTTTAAGGAGTTCTTAAAGTTAGAAACCGAAACGACATTTAAGATTTTTAATTATACTGAAAATGACATTCGTTTTGAAGATGATAACAATCAGATTTTTATTAATGATAATATAATGTCAGTTTTTCTAAGCACTTCGATTGGTGTAACAAGGGGAATGTTAGCATATAAAATAGCAAGTCTTCCCGTTAATATAGTGTTGCCTTTATTTGATATGAGTCAAATCCTTACACCTGTTAAAAATAAGCAAAAAACAAAATAGGTTAATAAAATTCCCATTTCTCAAATGTTTGCCAACGTTCTGGCTATGGGCAGTGCGGGTAAAAAATACAATCATTTTCGATTTCGCAATAAGCCAAAACTTTATTTTTTACTTATTCTTTTTTTGCGCCAAAATATAGTTTTGGCGACCTCGTAAATATACAACTGCTTTCGGGTTAAGCGCTATTCCCGCATTGACTATAGCCTTTTGTTGTGGTGCGTTTTTATCCCCAGTCTTCTCAGAATTTATATAATCGCAAAAATCAACACAGCAATTGGGATAGCCCCAGTAATCGTTAATAAAACCGAGTTATAATCTCCCTTTCCCTGTCTTAAATATTTACCATCAAAGGTATATAAAACCGTATTGTAATCGCCTTCGCCTTGTCTGAGATATTTCCCGTCCCAAGTATAAAGCACTTTTTTATAATCTCCTTTTCCTTGTCTTAGATATTTCCCGTCCCAAGTCGATAAGACCGTATTGTAATCTCCTTTCCCTTGCCGAATGTATTTTCCATCAAAGGTGTATAAAACTGTATTGTAATTTCCTTTCCCTTGTCTGAGATATTTTCCATCCCAGGTATAAAGTACGCTATTATAATCTCCTTTTCCTTCCCTGATATAGGTTTGGGCATTCATGAGGAATGAAGATAGGATTAATAAAGTTGTTGGGATGAGTTTCATTTTTTGGTTTAGATGTTGGGTTTTAGAAATGTAGGTTGGTGTTAATAAAGTTTTTTTTTGGTTTTTTTTGTACTCTACCAATTTTATTTAGTCACTTTTTTAAGTTAGTGTAAATCTACAAAAAATAGGTCAATTTTTTTATTTGTCGAAGTTGGTGAGGTTACCCATTGCAAACTCTCACTAATGGAGATATTAAAAAAATTGGGAAAAGTTTAGTCAGAATCTTTTAGATGGGAACATTATCGCGGTTTGGCGTCAAATTATATTGTAAAGAATACGGCTCAATTTTACAAGGATTTGGAGAAAGCACAAAGTGAGATCGCCCAAATACAGGAAACTCAATTACAGATAGGGTAGAGGGTTTTCAACTGGAATTGCCCGAGTTAAAACTCAACTTTGACAAAGTTTTGTTTTTTAGCTCAGTTCTTTGTTGGCAATAGCACTTATTTCCTTTTGTTTTTATTAAGATAATTCACTAACTCATAGACTAATGAAACAGGATTTTGTTGATGAAAAGGTAAATTTGATTGCTCATTAAAAAGCTTTTCAGCACGTTCTATTGCATTCTCTTGTGATGCATTTTCGTCATTTTCTAATTTGGAATAAATTGTTTGACAAAATTTATATGCTTTACCGTCTTTTTCATAGTTCAGATTCCATTGCTCTCCAAGTGACTTATAATAGAATGTTCTGTGATTTTTCTGCTCGGTATAATTGAAATGTAAATAAAACCATAACTCAAATGAGTCATTCGAGTAAGCAATTTTATAGCCTAAAGATTCACCTTTCGCAATAGCGTTGTCAAAATCAGAAAACTCTTTTTCTCCTTGTTTAATATCCATATCAAAGACACACCAAATTTCATCATACTTTGTGTCACTATTTTCAATTATAGAAGTGGTGGACTCAATAAGTTTTAATTTGCTCTGGCCTTTTAAATCAATTGCTTCTACGGTTAGCGTTAAAACAGGAAAAGATTCAAAATATAGTTTTTCGGTTTGTCCTTCTCCAACTATTAAGATTGTCTTATTGGTTTCTTTTACCTCGATTTGATATAAGGATGCATCTACTTTTTTCAGCCAAGCTTTTTGAGCCTTAATATCTGTCTTTTTTATTGTTTTGGTTTTTTTAGGCATCTTCTTCAGTATTAATTAGTTTACTGAAATCCCCTAAAAAAGGAATTGCACCATATTTACCTTGAATATAATCTTTTTCAAATGAGGCTGTATTTCTAATTCCTTTAAATTGTACTAATGAATACATATGACTTGCTCCGTATTTGTCTTTTTCTACAAACTCAATTTGGTCGCGTCTCAATAAGTCAGATGACAATAGATTTGTATCGTGAGCAGTAAAAATTAGTTGAGAACCTGTATTTTCACTTGAATTAAATAATTCTAGAATCTTTCGAGTTAGTAAAGGATGGAACCTAGCATCAAATTCATCAATGATAATGGGCTTTTTGCTTTTCAATGCTTCATAAATGAATGGGCTTAACTCGAATAATTTTTTTGTCCCTTCTGATTCGTGATCGCCAAAAGGAAAGGATTCTGTATCATTTGAAACTAGATTTTTGTTAAATTTCTTTCTCGTTGAAATAAGAAGCTTTCTTTTCTTTTTGTTATCAAAGTCTTTGCGAATTTCCTCATCAACATCATCTGGTAAATCATCAGATGAAATTTCTATTGCATTTACATCTTCAATTCCAATATCTCCATATTTTAGAAAATCGAGAATGTATTCCTTTTTTTTATCATCAGCTAAAGAATCTCCAGCATAACTATACATACCTTGATGTCCTAAACCACTAATGACAAAAATTGAAGCGAAACTATCAATTAGTTGTTTTGATAATTTACCAAATCCAAAAGTTGCGAGGGTTGATAAGAATAAAGAATTGTTTCTGAAAATTTCATTTTCATCAGAACCATCATCTAATAATCTTAAAAGTTTGTTTCCTTCACTATAATTAGTTTTATCAAGTTCAATTATTTCTTGATTATCTCTAATGAAAAAAGGAAGTTCTCTATCTTTCGGTTTTCCATATAACCATTCTGATGTAATGTTCTCATTATCGGCTTCAAAACCATAACGATATTTTGTGTTTTTGTACCAAAAAATAATTTGGAAAAAACTAGGTTCGTTCTCTGTTTCTGTTGAAAGTCTAAATGGTTCGGTATAGTTTAGAACTTTTTCGTCTTTAACAGATGTTCTAACAATTCTGATAAAGCAAACAAAAGCTTTAACAATGTTGCTTTTTCCACTTGCATTTGCACCATAAATTGCCTTAGATTTCAGAAAAGAAACATCTTCTTTATTATTCCCTTCAATCACATTGTTTCTGTCAATGTATTCTTTTTTTGATTTTATTTTGGCAGCTGAAAGATTCAGGGTTTGAATATCCTTGAATGATTTAAAATTCCCAAAACTGAATTCTTGAATTTTCATCTTAAATTATGATTTGCTTTTATTTTGCAAATATACAAATAAGAATTGATTAAGTTAGAAGTTTTGCAAATAGATTTCGGGTACCATGGTCAACATGCAGATAAATAAAACTGTTGCATTTATTCCCCTTATATGGTGATATTGTCTAACTTCAAATATGCAAATTAACTATTACCAAATCCTTTTAAACACGTTATCATCCAATCCTTATCCGTGCATCCACCGCAATAATCGCCCGTTGCGAACCAATCAATGGATTGAGATCCATTTCAATAATTTCAGGAGCTGCTTCAACTAAGGCAGAAAGCCGTTGGATAATTTCTACAAAAATTGTTTCGTCCACGCCCTGTTGCCCGCGCGCTCCTTGAATGAGTTTATATCCTCGGAGCGACTGCACCATTTTCCCTGCTTCATCCATTGAAATGGGGCTTAATCCAGCAGACACATCGTTCAGCACTTCAATAAAAATTCCGCCCAAACCACATAAAACGGTGTGGTTAAAGCCGGGTTCTTTTGTTACTCCCACAAATAATTCCAATCCTACCAATTGTGGCTGCACCATTACCGCCGTCGCGGAATCTATTTTCATCAACAAATCAAAGTTTTCCGAAACTTGTTCTTTGGAAGTGATATTTAAAACCACTCCTTTTGCATCCGATTTGTGAAGCGGGCCAACTACTTTCATCACCACGGGAAATTCCATTGAATCCATTGTGGCGAGCAATTTTTCTTTTGAATTTTCTACTATTTCCGCAACGCGTGGAATTCCTGCAGCATCCAGCAACTTTTCAGTTTGTGCAGCGGGGAGATAGCCTTCGGAAGCATTATCAATAACGTTTCGTATTTTTTCAATATCGATTTTTGGCAATGAAATATCTTCAGAAGTTGGTTCCGGAGTATTGAAAACTTGTGAAAGTGCTTTCCCGAGAACTACTTCATCCGGAAAATTAATATGTCCTTTTTTCAAAAATGATTGAATTTCACGCTGTGCGTTCACCACGGAAGGCAGAACGGGAAAAATTGGTTTCTTGCAAGTTTCCAATTTCACGCTCAAAACGTTGTAAACATTTTCAACATCGAAAAGTCCGGGACTACCAAAAACCACGGCCATCGCATCAATATTTTCGAATTTATGTTCGCAATAATCAATGATGATTCCCAGTTGTTCTGCAGTTCCCGTTGCCAAAAAATCGATGGGGTTACTAACTGACGATCCGGGATAGAGGAACGATTTCAGATTTTCAGCGTCTGGACCAGAAATTTCCGGGACTTTCAGCCCACCTTTTGAAAGCTCATCGGTCAGCATCACCGCCGAACCACCGGCATGGGTAATTATGGCGATGTTTTTTCCCACCAATTTTTTATAATTGAAAATGGAAGCTACGCTCAAAAGCTGTTCCCTGCCGCTGCAATAAACTATTCCTGCTTTACTGAAAAGAGCGCGCACCGTCATATCACTACTTGCGATCGCACCAGTGTGCGAAGTTGCGGCACGACTGCCTTCTGCCGTGCTTCCTGCTTTAATTGCAGCAATTTTCGCTCCTTTTTTTATGAGAGAGGAAGCGTGTTTCAACAACTTTTTGGGATTGGAAATGGTTTCCAAATAAAGCAATTTGACCAATGGATCGGTTTCTGGGTTGAAATTGTCGTCCATATATTCCAAAATATCTTCAACACTCGTTTGCGCGGCATTGCCGACAGAGAACACGTTTGCAAAAGAAACTCCGAGCGCCATTCCGGCTTCCATAATAAAAACAGCCGTGGCACCGGAACCCGAAATAAGGTCGCAGCCTTTTGGATTGAATTGCGGAACTGGAGCTGTAAAAACACCTTTGTAGTTTTCGGTTATGACACCAATGCAGTTGGGACCGATTAGGCAGCCATTTACGCTATTGACTGTTTGTGCGATTTCCTGTTCCCATTCTTTTCCTTGTTCACCAGCTTCCCCAAAACCTGCGGAAATAATGATAAACGCTTTCGTATTTTTTTCTTCGACCAATATTTTTATTGTTGCCGAACAATATTTGGCGGGGATTGCAAGAATGGCCAACTCAGTTTGGGGAATTTCCTTTACTTCGGAATAGCTTTTTATGTCCTGAACCTTTTCTTCTTTTGGATTCACAACGGACAAACCTCCGCTGAAACCGCCAGAAATGATGTTTCTCAACATATTGCCGCCCGGCTTTCTAATGTCGTTGGAAGCGCCGATTATTACTATACTCTTTGGTTGAAGTAGTTGTTTGTTGACCATGATTCCGAAAGGATAAAAGTATAAAAGTAAAGTTTGTTAAAAAGATAAGGTATGATAAAAATCATATTTCAAGGTAGGATAAAGTTGAAACAAAATTATTTTCTTTTAGAAGAGCATGTACTACCAAAACTGATATTTATCATATTATACGCGAGTTTGAAGTATTAATTTTATTGCCAATTATAGTGTTTAGAAATGTCCGCCAATTCAAGACCTTATATTTTTATAATTGCAATTTTGCTTGCCGTTTTTGGCTTTTACAACTATGTTGTTTACAATACAGACGGCTACGTTGCGGTCGAAAAACTATCTCCAAAGGCAGTGAAAGGCCAGCAATTGTTCCAGAGCAACCGATGCTGGTCATGTCATCAATTATATGGTTTGGGCGGTTATCTTGGACCCGATTTAACCAATGTTTATTCTGCCGAAAGCAAAGGTCCCACCTATATAAAAGCGTTTTTGAACAGTGGTGTAAAAAGCATGCCCCAGTTTCAGTTTTCCGAAGAAGAAAAGGATGCGCTGGTGGAGTATCTTAAACAAGTTGATAAAACAGGGATATATCCCAACTACGATGCTGAAATCGAAGCTACTGGCTGGGTAAAAATCAAGTATCGCAATGAAAAGTAAAGCTCCAATTTATTTTTTGGTTTTTGCGATGGTCGCCCTTTTTATGGGAATATTCTTCGGAATGACGGCTTCCTTTCAATATTTAATGCCGGAGTTTTTGAAAGATTATGTGCCATTTTCAAAATTGCGCCCTTTTCACGTTACCTCGGTCATTTCATGGATTGTGCTCTGCGCTACGGGCAGTATCTATTTTTTTCTCACTTATGTGGAAAAATTCAAGCTTTTTTCGCCTTTGTTGGCAAAAATTCATTTCATCATCTTTCTTTTGACGGGCGTTGCCATTTACTTTTCGTTTGCAGTTGATTATACTGAAGGGCGAGAGTATTTTGCCTTTGCACCGATTTTGATGATACCAATTCTCATTGGTTGGATGTTGTTCGGCATCAATTACTTCAAGACGCTTTATACCAATATGAAAGGCTGGCCCGTCTATTTTTGGATGTGGGGCACGGGCATCGCTTTTATGTGCTACCATTTGATGGAAGCACACCTTTGGCTGTTTGATTTTTTCAGGTTGAATTTTATCAAGGATTTTTCCGTGCAATGGAAATCAACAGGTTCGTTTACCGGTTCGTGGAATATGCTGGTTTATGGAATTTCCATTTATTTAATGTCCAAGATAAAGAAGGACAGCGATGTTGCTACCAACAAAACTGCTTTTTTCTTCTACTTTTTAGGTCTGACCAATTTAATGTTCGGTTGGGCGCACCACACTTATTTTTTGCCCACACAACCTTGGATTCGCTATGTGGCTTATGCGATCAGTATGACGGAATGGATTGTTTTGGCGTCAATTATTTACAATTGGAAACGTTCGGTTTTGAAAGTGGAAAAGGAAAACCATCCTATGGCATATCGCTTTTTACTTTCAACGGATTTGTGGATTTTTATCAATATAATCATCGCTTTGTTGTTTTCCATTCCCGCTATCAATTTCTTTACGCACGGCACGCATATTACGGTAGCGCATTCTATGGGAACCACGATCGGCATTAATACAACCATTCTTTTTTCAGCCCTGTTTTTTATTGTCCATCAGCTTTATCCAAGTTTTAAAACAGATGGTAAATGGGTGAAAAGAGGCTTTGTTTCATTCAATATTTCACTGTTTATATTTTTTGTTTCCCTCATAATTGCGGGAGGTAAACGGAGCTACTGGATGTATGTCTCGAAATCCGGATCGTTTTCTGAGATGCAGGATTCGCTCATCCCGTATTTCATTTCATTCTTCATTTTCGGAATTGCAATTTTCGTTTCGCTTTCTATTGTGGCCTTCCCATTATTCAAAGCATTTCTTCAAAAGATTAAATCTTAAATACGATGAATTTACATCAGAAAATAACTGAACTGAAAAAGCAAAAAAACGCCGTCATCCTTGCACATTATTACCAAGTGCCCGAAATACAGGAAGTGGCGGACTATGTGGGCGACAGTTTGGGTCTTTCTCAAAAAGCTGCCGAAACGGACGCCGAAATCATCGTATTTGCTGGGGTGCATTTTATGGCAGAAACCGCTAAAATATTGAATCCCACAAAAAAAGTGTTGCTGCCGGATTTGATGGCGGGATGTTCCTTGGCAGATTCTTGTCCAGCGGATTCTTTTCAGAAATTAGTAGCGGCTCATCCAGATCATACGGTAATTACCTATGTTAATTGCTCTGCGGAAGTAAAAGCGTTGAGCGATATTATTTGCACTTCTTCCAATGCTGAAAAAATTGTCAACTCCGTACCGAAAGAGATTCCAATCATTTTTGCGCCCGATAAAAACTTGGGAAAATATATTGAGAAAATAACTGGTCGAAAAATGTTGCTTTGGGATGGCGCGTGCATTGTACACGAAGCTTTTTCCATTGACAAACTTTTAGAATTGTACAAAGAACATCCCGGTTCAAAAATCATTGCACATCCCGAGAGCGAAAGTCATATTTTGGAAACAGCAAATTATGTAGGTTCCACGGCGGGAATGATAGATTATGTGAAAAAACATCCTTTGGAAAAATTCATTGTTGCAACTGAGGCCGGAATTCTTCATAAAATGCAGCAGGAAGTCCCGCAAGCCTTATTGATTCCAGCTCCCGCGGTAGAAGACAACACTTGCGCCTGTAGTGAATGTGCTTTTATGAAGATGAACACCTTGCAAAAATTGTATGATTGTTTGCTGAATGAAAATCCGCAGATAGAAATTTCCGAAGAGATACGGAAAAAGGCAATTCTGCCTATTGAGCGAATGCTCGAACTTTCAAAATAATGATGGAAACTAATTTTTTGATTATTGGTTCCGGAGCTGCGGGTTTGACCCTTGCGGTGAAACTTGCCGAGTCATTTCCAAAGAAAAAAATTACGGTTGTCACCAAAGCCCATCAATCAGAATCGAACACCAAATATGCACAAGGTGGTGTGGCTGCCGTTTTCGATTTAAAGGGAGATTCATTTCAAAAGCATATTGAGGATACGCTCATTGCGGGTGATGGACTTTGTGATAAAAAAATAGTAGAAATGGTCATCAAAGAGGGACCGATTCGTCTAAAGGAATTGATGGAATGGGGTGCCAATTTTGACACGAATACCGATGGTGAACTAACATTAGAGCGGGAAGGTGGCCACTCCGAATTTAGGATAATCCATCATAAAGATACCACCGGCAACGAAATTGAACGTGCTCTTTTGAAACGTACGGAGCAATTACAGAATATCGATCTTCTTCCACATCATTTTGCGATAGATTTAATTACAGAACATCATTTTCCAGAAATGAAAACCGAAGAGACTACTTGTTATGGAGCTTATGTTTTGGATCAGATTTCTGGAAGTATCTTTGCCATAAAAGCCGATTGTACTACGCTGGCTTCAGGAGGAATGGGACAAGTATACGGTCATACTACCAATCCCGCAGTTGCAACGGGAGATGGTATTGCGATGGCGTATCGCGCAAAAGCTCGAATTGAAAATATGGAGTTTATCCAGTTTCATCCCACAGCATTTTACGATGGAAAAAACCAATCTTCATTTTTAATTTCCGAAGCGGTACGTGGTTTTGGAGCGTTTATTCGGAATGGAAAAGGCGAAAGATTTATATTGGATTATGATGATCGAGGAGAATTGGCATCACGAGACATTGTTTCGCGAGCTATTGATTCTGAAATGAAAAAATCTGGTGAAGATTGCGTTTATCTGGATTGCACCCATCTTGATATTGACGCATTGAAGCAACATTTTCCCAACATTTACGAAACGTGTTTGCAGAAAAACATCAACTTGGAAAAAGACTGGATTCCAGTAGTGCCGGCAGCGCATTATTTATGTGGCGGCGTGGTTGTCGATAGTCATGGAAAGACTTCCATGAGAAATCTTTTTGCTTGTGGCGAGTGTTCATACACGGGTTTGCATGGCGCCAATCGACTGGCTTCTAATTCGTTGTTGGAAGCTTTGGTTTATGCAGACCGAATTTACAAATATATCAGTAAGAATCTACCATTGCGAACGACTATTTCCATAGTTGATTGGAATGATAAGGGTACAGTGATGTTGAGCGGCTCGAAAATCCTTCAGCAGAAAACAATAGAGTTACAAAATTTAATGCGAAGATTTGCAGGGGTTGTTCGAAGCTATAAGGATTTAAAAGAAGCCTCGCTTCAACTTGAAATGTTATATTCTGAAACAGAGAATCTATATCAAAAACACAAATTGAATACTGCTCTTTGCCAACTTCGAAATATGATAAATGTTGCGCATTTAATAATTCAGCAATCAATGGATAGAAAAGAAAATCGCGGCGGATATTATAATGAAGATTACAGTACAAAATATTTAAAAGAAACGATATGAAAACATTGATCGAAAAATCGATTAAAAAAGCAATGGATTACGCTCAGTACAACCTGCTTTTCAAACAATTGGTAGAAGAGGGGAGAACCACTGGCGAACAAACACAGGAAAAAATTGATTATACAAAATTGAATTTTAGCCGAACAAAAAGGCTTGATAAAACAGCTGAAATTTTCGAGAAAGCTCAAAATGCATTTAGAGATTTTTCTGAAAAACAAACTTGGTTAGTAATCAGTGAACCTTGGTGTGGTGATGCTGCGCAAACGCTTCCATTTTTAAATAAGATTGCACAACTTTCAGAAAACATCGACTTAAAAATCGTACTTCGTGATGAAAACCTAGAATTGATGAACCAGTTTTTAACCAATGGCTCACAGTCCATTCCAATTGTTATTATGGTCGATGAGACTATAAATGTTATTCAAAGTTGGGGTCCGCGATCAAAGGAAGCCACAAAATTGGTAAGTGATTACAAAACAGAACACGGAAAAATTGATGATGCCTTTAAAGAAATGCTTCAAGTTTGGTACAATAATGATAAGGGGGTTTCTATTGTGAATGATATTTTGGAGAAATTAAGGTGATAAATCCATAAGTCCCAAGAACACCCGATGACGGTATTATTGATATAATATGGATTAAAAATATCGTTTTTATGACTTAGGTCATATTATGATTCTTCTATTCTTCCGAAATTTGTCACTATTATTCATAAAACTTTAAAAAAGATGGCAACACTTCAAGAAAAAACCGTAGCCGATATGGTTACCGAAAATATTAAAGCAGCTCATATTTTTAAAAAATACGGCATAGACTTTTGCTGTGGCGGAGGTATAAGCATAAAAAAAGCTTGTGAAAAAGTTAAGATTGATCCGAACATTTTGGAAACTGAGCTGTTGAATCTGGATATTGTAAAGGAACGCTATCCCGATTACAACAGTTGGAAGCTCGATTTTTTAACGGATCATATTATTAATGTACACCACCATTATGTAGAAGAAAGCAGTCCACAATTATTGCAGTATTCTAAACGGGTGAATCATGTTCATGGACATCATTACACTGAGCTCGGCGAGATTGAGTCTTTGGTAACACAAGTTGTTCAAGCAATGGCCGCCCACCAGAAAAAGGAAGAATTGGTTCTTTTTCCATTTATTAAAAAACTTGTAATTGCCGAACGTGATAATACGGAGCTTCCCACAGTTCATTTTGGAACCGTGGAAA
Organism: Flavobacteriaceae bacterium; assembly: GCA_041689995.1. Taxonomy (GTDB): domain Bacteria; phylum Bacteroidota; class Bacteroidia; order Flavobacteriales; family Flavobacteriaceae; genus DASSWG01. The sequence continues at coordinate 12,286 of JBDNFD010000109.1, forward strand.
ACCCAATCAAAATGATGGAAGAGGAACATGAAGTGGCCGGTGAAATTATGCGCAAAATTGCCAAATTGAGCAACAATTACACCCCACCGGAAGGTGCCTGTAATACTTATCGTGCATTCTATGCAAAACTTGACGAGTTTGAACAGGACTTGCACCAGCACATCCACTTGGAAAACAACATTCTTTTCCCAAAAACTTTGGTTTTGGAAAAGAAACTAAAGAAAAATTAATCCTATAGAAGAATAGCCCCAGTCCCGAATCTGAATTTTTATTTGGTTGATTTTTTCAACAGTTCCAAAGATTGGTAACTTTGAATGTTTGCTGCCAAATCCGGGACTGTTTTTTTAATTTTGTGGCTTAATGGATTTAAAAAAACATATTGGCATTGCGCTGGCATATTTTTTGGTAGTAGCCTTTTTGGGCTTGTTGCTTAGGTTTTTCTTCGTAATGCCCATTCCTTTCAACTATAAATTTATTCTGCACGCACATTCGCACACGGCGCTTTTGGGCTGGATTTATCTTGGATTGACGACATTGATTTACAGGATTTTCCTTTCTGAGGTCCAAAAACCAAAACTCTACAAGCGCATCTTTCTATTTACCAATATTTGCATCGTGGGAATGTTGATAAGCTTTCCCATTCAAGGTTATGCGTTGTTTTCCATCATTTTTTCAATACTGTTTTTGTTTGCTTCCTATTGGTTTGCTTGGTTCGCGATGAAGTACATTCCGCAACGTTTCAAAAGTCGTTTTTCGTGGAAACTCATAAAAACTGCGCTTTGGTATCTCGTTATCTCCAGCATAGGGCCGTGGACCATTGGCGGGGTGATGGCAACATTGGGTCCCGAGTCCATTTGGTACAAAACCTCCATTTATTTCTACCTTCATTTTCAGTATAACGGTTGGATTATCTTGGCGCTTTTGGGCGTTCTGTTTTATATTCTTGAAGAAAAAGGAGTTCGATTCAACCCCGAAAAACTGAAATCATTTTTCCTTCTTTTAAATTTCGGTGTGCTGTTTACAGTATTCCTTTCGGTGCTTTGGTTTGTTCCCCCCATTATTTTTTATGTGCTGGGATTAGTTGGAGCAGTGGTACAGGGTCTGGCTTTTTATGAACTTTATTTGCTTCTGAAAGATAACTTCCCTCTCATAAAAAAATCATTTGCCCCACGTGCCTTTTTTCTTCTTAAAATAGCCGGAAGTTTACTGGCTGTAAAACTGTTGATGCAGCTCTTTTCGGCGTTACCGTATTTCGCCAACCTCGCTTTTCAACTGAAAGATTTTGTAATTGGTTATCTGCACTTGGTTTTCCTCGGAATTGTAATTACAACAATGCTCGCATTTTTGCGGTATTTTGAATTGTTGCGTATTCCAAAAAGCTTCTTATGGCTTTTTCTTTTGGCTTTCGTTATCACCGAAGCGCTTATTTTCTACAAAGCTGTGGCTCTTTGGCTTGGCCTTCCATTCTTTCAGGATTATTACATTTGTCTCGCCGTTCTGAGTTGTCTATTCCCGGTTGCTGTGGGAATTATACTCGTTAAAAATCTAAGAGCCGCTCACCCTTCTTTAATTCATAATTCATAATTCTGAATTCATAATTAAGAACTGACATTTATCATTTTTTTAAACTTCTATTTTTTTCAATCTTTGCAACAGGTATAATGAACAAATTTTAGATTGATGGTAAACTGTTTCCACTGTGGAGATGCGTGCTTGGACGTTGAAATAAAGCATGAGGAGAAATCCTTCTGCTGTCATGGCTGCAAAACGGTTTTTGATATTCTGCATGACAACGACTTAAGCTATTATTACGATCTTGAAAAAACACCGGGCATTTCGCCAAAAGAAATCGCTGGTAAATATGACTTCCTCGACAATGAAGCCATTGTTGAAAAGCTGTTGGAATTTAATGACGGAAGCACACAGATCATTTCTTTTTTAATCCCCTCAATCCACTGCAGCAGTTGTATTTGGATACTCGAAAACCTTAATAAGCTTAACCCTGCCGTTAAATCTTCACAAGTAAATTTTCCAGAAAAAACGGTGCGTATTACTTTTACGGCTGAGGAAAATTCCCTGAAAAACCTTGTCATTCTTTTAAGCCGAATAGGTTACGAACCCTACATTTCGCTTGACGATTCTGAAAAAAAAGAAAAACATATCGACCGCAGCCTGATTTACAAATTGGGCATCGCGGGTTTTGCCTTTGGAAATGTGATGTTTCTTTCCTTTCCAGAATATTTTGAACATTCCGAGTTTTGGTTGGATCAGTTCAAACCCTTTTTCCGTTGGTTGATGTTTGCGTTTTCGCTTCCGGTTGTATTTTATTCGGGAAGCGGTTATTTCACTTCGGCTTACAAAGGGCTACGTTCAAAAATATTGAATATTGATGTTCCAATTGCTCTGGGAATTGCAGTTCTTTTTATTAGAAGCACTTTAGATATTGTGATGAATTGGGGCTCGGGCTACTTTGACAGTCTTACGGGTCTTGTTTTCTTTTTATTGATTGGGAAATATTTTCAGCAGAAAACCTACAGTTATTTGTCATTTGAGAGGGATTATAAATCCTATTTCCCCATCGCCGTTACCCGACTTTTTAAAAATTTTAAAGGGAAAACCGTCGAGGAACAGACTGAGGTTTACACCGTAAAAAAAGGTGACCGATTGTTGATCCGCAACAACGAAATAATTCCGGTGGATGCTATATTAATTAAAGGAAACGCCCTCATAGATTACAGTTTCGTTACCGGAGAGGCCGAACCGATTTCCAAACAAAGCGGCGACAAACTCTTCGCAGGCGGAAAACAGCAGGCTGGAATTTTGGAAGTTGAAGTGTTGAAACCCGTTGTGCAAAGCTACTTGACACAACTTTGGAGCAACGACGTTTTTAGCAAAGGCAAAACCGGGATTTTTGAATCGCTGACCGATAGCATCAGCAAAAGGTTTACGGTTGCTATTCTTTCCGTGGCTTTTATATCCGCCATTTTTTGGTTGGTGGTTGATTCTTCGAAGGCGTTCAATGTGTTTACGTCTGTATTGATCGTTGCCTGTCCGTGCGCCATTGCCTTGGCGGCGCCTTTCACTTTGGGGAATGTGCTGCGAATCTTTGGAAGGGAGAAATTGTATTTAAAGAAAGCTTCTGTAATCGAGCAAATGGCGAAACTGGACACTGTGGTTTTTGACAAAACAGGAACGCTGACCACCAATCAAAAAAACCTGATTACGTATGAAGGAGTGGCGCTTTCTCCGGAAGAAAAACAACTGCTCACAAGTACGCTTCGGGCGTCCAGCCACCCGCTAAGTCGTTCGCTTTATAATATTTTGGATAAAAACGACATCCAAACGTTGGACGATTTTGAAGAAGAAGTAGGGAAGGGGATTTCTGCAACTTTCAACCACAATTCCATCAAAGTAGGTTCGTATGAATTTGTTGGATTTTACGATGAAAATACTTCCGAAGTAAAAAACAGGACCACCGTTCACATCAGTTCTAATCAAATGTATAAAGGTTGCTACATTTTCAATAGTGAATACAGAAAAGGCGTTGCCGAAATTTTTGGACGATTGGGTGCCGATAAAGATGTAATAGTTCTTTCCGGAGACAACGAAGGCGAACGCGAACGTTTGGAAACGCTATTGCTCAAAGACACAAAGCTGTATTTCAACCAAAAACCGAACGACAAACTGAATTTCATAAAAACACTGCAACAACAAGGAAAACATGTATTGATGATAGGCGATGGACTCAATGATGCAGGGGCTTTGAAGCAGAGTGATGTGGGATTTGTGATTTCAGAAAATACCAACGCTTTTTCTCCCGCTTGCGATGGTATTTTGGATGCTTCGCAGTTTAAAAAGATTGCTGATTATTTGAACTTTTCAAAAAGTGGGGTAAAGATTATAAAATGGGCATTTCTGCTTTCATTGCTTTACAATTTGGTGGGGCTTTCGTTTGCGGTTACAGGACATTTACGGCCTGTGGTAGCTGCTATTTTGATGCCCTTAAGCTCTATTAGTATTGTTGTTTTTACGACCATTGCAACACAATATATTGGGAAGAAATTAAGAATGAATATAAATAAGAAAAGTTGACAAATATCATATTTTAAAGACGTTTGCAACATTATTTTTGAAAAATAAATTTCAAGTATGAATATCATTTATATGCTATTGGCTATCAGTGTTTTTGTGGCGCTCATATTTTTTGTACTGTTTATTGTCTCAGTAAAAAAAGGGCAATATGATGATACTTACACGCCTTCGGTCCGTATGCTTTTTGAAGATGAATTGGTAAAGGAAGGTGTTTCAGAAAAAAATCAAACTTCAAAAGAAAAAGGCTCTATTCTAATTTACGATTGATATTATATTTTTTGTCTAACTATCTAAAAATAAGATACTTTGTCGTGAATATTTTCAAAAAACCTTGATGTTTTTCTAAAACCGCTGGTTTAAAATGTAAAAAAACTCTTGTAAG